>JBPCWY010000217.1:0-3133 GCA_051009035.1 Gammaproteobacteria bacterium | reverse complement strand
CCAGTTGGCGTCCGCATCGCGCACAAAATCATCGGCGGAAGCGAGCCAAGCGGTGCGGATATTGGCGTTGTAATTAAGATACAACTTGCCCTTGCGCACGCTCCACGCTTTCGGGTCGCCGCGCACTAAATAATTTTGCGATGCGCCGTAAGCGCAATGTCCGCCGTATTGCGGGATGTAGGCGGCGGGGTTGGCGCGGAATAATTCGCGGTTTTCGGGGGTGGAAAAACGCCAAACCGCGCCCCCCCATTCGGTTTCATATTCGGCTTTGCCGGGGGCGGCGCGCGCTTCGTTAAAATAGGAGACGACATCGTAGCCGCCCGCTCCCGCGCCGTCTTTGGTTTTAAAAAATTTGATTTTGCGCGTGGCGGCGCCGTTTTCGGCGGTGCTTAACGCGTTGATGGTTACCAGCCCGACGGCGGCAAACAACGCTATGGTAAAGCACGCGGCAAGGACGGCGGCAAGTTTGTGCGCATTATTCATGGCAACGCGCATTATACCTTATTTTTCCATTGTCAAGCGCCGCGCCGCTTTTTTTTCGCCCGCCGCCGCATTTTGCTTTTCGGATTTAATCGGAATTAATCGCGCCTTGCCCGCCGTTTAATTTATACCCCATCCTGCGAAAACAGGATTCATGTGTCTTTTTTGCAACAGCCGGCTTTTCGCCTTCGCCGATTTTGCCTAACGGCAAAATACAAAGACGCATGAATACGCGCCGAAATAAATTTTAGCGCGGAGTTTAGCGCGGCAAATTGAACGCAAACGGGTGCGGAAAAGGCGGGATTTGGGCGTTTTACCGTGCCAAACGGGGCCGCTTAAAAAGGGTGTTTTACCCTTCTATATTGACCCACGCGGATTTGAGTTGCGTATATTCCAGCAAACTTTCAAAGCATTTGTCGCGGGCGTTGCCGGATTGTTTGTAGCCGCCAAACGGCTGCGTCATATCGTCTTCTTGGAAACAATTGACCCAAATCACGCCCGCTTCCAAATCGCGCACGGCGCGGTGGGCGCGGGCGATGTCGCGCGTCCAAACCGCCGCCGCCAGCCCGTAAATGCTGTCGTTGGCGAGGGCGACCGCGTCTTTTGCGTCTTTAAATTTTAGCGTCGCGGCGACCGGACCAAACACTTCTTCGCGCGCCAAGGCGCTTTCGCGCGGCGCATCGGCGAGCAAAGTCGGGCTGACAAACGCCCCGCCGGGCAAATTATCCGGCGCGCCCCCGCCCAAAGCAAGCCGCGCCCCGGCTTGCACGCCGGAATCAATGCACGCCAAAACCCGCTTTTGGTCGGCATGCGTCACCAGCGGCCCGAGAGTCGTATTCCAATCCAGCGGGTCGCCGGGGCGGTAGGCGGCGGCGGCGGCGGCGAATTTTTCGGTAAATTCGTCATGCAATTTTCCGTCTATTAACAAGCGGGAGCCGGCGTTGCAAACTTGTCCGGCGTTGGCGAAAATCCCGTCCGCGGCGGCGGCGGCGGCGGCGTCCATATCCGGCAGGTCGTCCAAAAAAATCTGCGGCGATTTGCCGCCGCATTCCAGCCCGACCCGTTTCATGTTGGATTCTCCGGCATAAACCAGCATTTTCTTGCCGACTTCGGTGGAGCCGGTAAAACTGATTTTTGCGACATCGGAATGGCGCGCGAGGGCTTGTCCGGCGGTTTCGCCGAAGCCGCTGACGACATTAAATACGCCGTCCGGTCCGCCCGCTTCCGCAAATAATTTCCCCATCAACAAACACGACAACGGCGCTTGCTCGGCGGGTTTTAGCACCACCGTATTGCCCGCCGCCAGCGCCGGGGCAAATTTCCACGCCGCCATCAACGCCGGATAATTCCACGGCGACACCGCCCCCACAACGCCCAGCGGCTCCCGCAGGACATAATGCAAAATATCGCGGCGGGTGGCGGTAACTTTGCCTTCTAATTTGTCAATGCTTTCGGCGAAAAAGCGGAGCGTTTTGACGACTTCGGGAATATCGCCGCCGTAGGATTGGGCGATAGGTTTGCCCATGCACAGCGTATCCAGCAACGCCAGCGTGGCGGCGTTTTGTTTGACATTATCGGCGAATTTTTGCAAAATCGCGGCGCGTTTGCGCGGCGGCAAACCGCGCCAAACGGCGTTTTTGTGCGCGGCGGCGGCGGCAACGGCGCGGTTAATATCTTTTTCGCCTCCCGCCGCAGCTTCGGCAAAAGTTTCGCCGGTCGCCGGATTGACCACCGCCAGCCGTTTGCCGTCCGCGGCATCGGCAAATTCGCCGTTAATAAAAAGGCGCGTTTCCGGCGAAAGCGCCCGCGCCGCCGCCGCCCAGTCGTAATTTTCCGGTTCTTTAATCATGCACGGCATTATACCCTTAAATTCCAAAGTGCCGCCGCCGTTTTCCCCGCGCTCCTTTCCGCCGCCGCTTTTTCGCCATTCCCCGCGCCATCTTTCGTCATTCCCCCCTGCGCGGGAATGACGGCAGGGAGCGGGCGCAGGGACGGGAATAAAATATTCCCAATCCTGCGAAAGCAGGATTCATGTGTCCTTTCATTTTGCCGGACGGCAAAATCGGGCGAAGGCGAAAATCTAACTGTTGTAAAAAAGACGCATGAATCCTGCTTTCGCAGAATTGGCGGAATAGCAGGATTTTCTCGTGCCGAAATTTATTTCGGCACGAGGCGGAGGGATGCACGAAGTAAGGGGGAAGCGCGCAACAAAGCGGGCATTTTGGATTCCCGCCTACGCGGGAATGACGGCGCGGCGCGGGATTTTTCGGCGCGCCGTTTTGGCGCAGGCGGCGTTTTGTTTTTTGCGGCGAAAAATTCGCTTTTCCGCAAAATTAAAAAGACGCCGAATTTCAATTTTGGGCGTAAAACATTGCCGTTTATTGCGATAATTCCATAAAAACAAACAGATAATTATTTCCGAAAAAGTTAACAAACGGGTTGGGAGGGGGTAAAAATATTTTTGGGAAATGTTGATTTTTGTAAAAAAGTATGATACAATGCCAATTATCGGTTTCGTAGCGAGGGTTGCGGAGCTGCCGTATTTTATTTAGAGCAAGGAGAAAAACCTCATGAAAACGACAAACAAAACTCTGCGAGGAGTTACTTTGGTGGAGATTGCCATTGTGCTGGTAATTATCGGCCTGTTGCTTGG
>JBPCWY010000216.1:0-13843 GCA_051009035.1 Gammaproteobacteria bacterium | reverse complement strand
GCGGAAAACAATTTATAATGCCGCGCAATAAAAATATTAACAGCGTTTTGGTTTTGGGCGCGGGGCCGATTGTTATCGGGCAGGCGTGCGAGTTTGATTATTCGGGGACGCAGGCGTGCCGCGTTTTGCGCGAAGAAGGAATCCGCGTTGTGTTGTTAAATTCCAACCCGGCGACGATTATGACCGACCCCGACATGGCGGACGCGACTTATATTGAGCCGGTGGATGCGGACACCGCGCAGGCAATAATCGCCAAAGAAAAAGTGGACGCCGTTTTGCCGACAATGGGCGGGCAAACCGCGTTAAATTGCGCGATGGAATTGCACCGGCGCGGCGTTTTTGCGGAGGGCAAACCGGTGTTAATTGGGGCGGGGGCGGAGAGCATTCGCGCCGCCGAAGACCGCCACGAGTTTAAGCGGGCGATGGGCGAAATCGGTTTGCAGTGCGCGCCTTCGGGGCTGGCGCGGAGTTTGGGCGAGGCGGAACAAATTGCCAAAGACACCGGCTTTCCGGTCATCCTCCGCCCGTCTTTTACGCTCGGCGGCAGCGGCGGCGGAATCGCCTACAACTTGGAAGAATTGCGCGCCATGACGGCGCGCGGGCTCGCCGAATCGCCGGACAATTCCGTGCTGTTGGAACGCTCGCTTTTGGGTTGGAAAGAATTTGAATTGGAAGCGGTGCGCGATTCGGCGGACAACTGCATCATCGTTTGTTCCATTGAAAATCTGGACCCGATGGGCGTGCATACCGGAGATTCCATTACCGTCGCCCCGGCGCAAACGCTGACCGATAAAGAATACCAAAACATGCGCTGCGCCGCCGCCGCCGTGTTGCGCCGCATCGGCGTGGATACCGGCGGGGCGAATGTGCAGTTTGCGGTCAATCCGCAAAACGGCGACATGGCGGTGATTGAAATGAATCCGCGCGTCTCCCGCTCTTCCGCTTTGGCGTCCAAAGCAACCGGCTTTCCGATTGCCAAAGTCGCCGCCAAACTCGCGATTGGATATACCCTGCCCGAAATCCAAAACGACATTACCGGCTGCACGCCCGCTTCTTTTGAACCGAGCATAGATTATGTCGTGGTCAAAATCCCCCGTTTTGATTTCGCCAAATTTCCCCCGACTCCCGACCGCCTCACAACGCAAATGCGCTCCGTGGGCGAAGTGATGGCGGTCGGCGCGACTTTCGCCGAATCGCTGCAAAAAGCGCTGCGCGGTTTGGAAACCGGAGTCTGCGGTTTGGAACCTTCGCCGCTGCCGCCCGGCGGCGCAAGCGAATTGCGCGAACAATTATCCGAGCCGAGTTCCGTCCGTTTGTTTGCCGTCGCCCGCGCGTTGTCGGACGATGCGGGAATGACGGTGGAAGAAACGCAAAAACTGACGAATATTGACCGCTGGTTTTTGGACGGGATTAAAGAAATTACGGACGCCGCCGCGGAAATCGCGCAATGCGATGCGGGGGAAATTTGCGAAGCGCGCTTGCGCCGCTGGAAGCAAACCGGATTTTCCGATAATCATATCGCAAAACTTTTAAACTCCGCCGGCGATGCGCCGCAAACGGGCGAGACCATTCGCCGGTTGCGCGAAAAATTTAACCTGCATCCGGTATACCGGCGGATTGATACTTGTGCCGGGGAATTTCCTTCGGAAACGGCGTTTTTATATTCCACTTATTTTTACGGGCGCGAAAATCCGGCGTGCGAATTGCGCCCGACCGGCGGCAAAAAAATCGCCGTGCTGGGCGGCGGACCAAACCGCATCGGACAGGGAATTGAATTTGATTACTGTTGCACGCACGGCGTCATGGCGTTGCGCGAAGCCGGTTATGAAACGATTATGATTAATTGCAATCCGGAAACGGTGTCCACCGACTGCGACATTGCCGGACGGCTTTTTTTTGAACCGCTGACCGCGGAAGATGTGTGGGAGATTTGCCGCCGCGAAAAACCGCGCGGCGTGATTGTCCAATTCGGCGGGCAAACGCCCTTGTCCATCGCGCGCGAATTGGAACGCGCGGGCGCGCCGATTATCGGCACTTCCGTAGACGCGATTGACCGCGCCGAATCGCGCCGCCGTTTTCAAGAACTCATCGTCCAATGCGGTTTGCGCCAGCCGCAAAACGCCATCGTAGATTTTAAAGAATCGGACGAAAAAAACGCCGCGCAAAAAACCGAAGAAGCGGCGCATGCGGCGGCGCAATTCGGCTATCCGCTTGTCGTCCGTCCGAGTTATGTCTTGGGCGGGCGGGCGATGGAAATCGTGCATGACGAAACCGCCCTGCGCGCGTATTTTGCGCGCCCGTGGCTGCGCGGTTTTCGGGGGGAAATTTTGCTGGATAAATTTTTGCCCGATGCGGCGGAAGTAGACGCGGACGCGGTGCGGGACGAAACGGGCGCATGCATCGTTGCGGGAATTATGCAGCACATAGAAGAAGCCGGAGTCCACTCCGGCGATTCGGCGTGCTGTTTGCCGCCCCATTCCCTGCCCGCCCCGCTGGTGGCGGAAATCGCCGCGCAAACCAAAACGCTCGCCGCCGCTCTTGAAGTTGTCGGCATGTTAAATATTCAATTCGCCGTGTGCGGCGGCGAAGTATATGTTTTGGAAGCCAACCCGCGCGCCTCCCGCACCGCGCCGTTTGTATCCAAAGCCGCCGGATTGCCCGTCGCCAAAATCGCGGCGCGCGCCATGACCGGCGAAACCTTCGCCGCGATGAACGCCGCGGAACGCCCGCCGCCGCCGTATTTTTCGGTCAAAGAAGCGGTGTTTCCGTTCGGTAAATTTCCCGAAGTGGATGTGTTGCTCGGTCCGGAAATGAAATCCACCGGCGAGACGATGGGAATCGCCGCCGATTTTCCGCGCGCGTTTATGCTCGCACAGGAAGCGATTCAACCGATGCCGCGCGCCGGGGCGGTTTTTATCAGCGTCCCGGACGCCGAAAAATCGCGGGCGGCGGAAGTCGCGCAAGAATTTCACCGCCTCGGTTTCGCCGTGTTGGCGACCGAAGGCAGCGCCCGGTATTTTAACGAAAACGGAGTCCCCGCCGCCGCCGTAAACAAAGTCGCGCAGGGACGGCCCCACATCGTAGACGCGATTGTCAGCGGCGAAGTGCAAATCGTCATTAATACCGAAACGGATTCCGCGCAAAGCCGCCGCGATTCGTTTTCCATCCGCCGCGCCGCCCTCGTCAACAAAGTGGTATACTACACCACGGTCGCCGGCGCGGATGCGGCGGCGCGCGGATTGCGGCACGCGCGCGAAGGCGCATCGCCTTGCCCGCTGCAAGAATGGCAACGGAAATTAAAAACATGAGCATACCCATCACCAAAGAAGGTTCCGCGCGCTTGCACGCCGAGTTGGAGCGCCTGCGCAATACCGACCGTCCAGCGATTGTCGCCGCCATCGCCGAAGCGCGCGCGCACGGCGATTTGTCCGAAAACGCCGAATACCACTCGGCGAAAGACAAACAAGGCATGATTGAAGCGCGGGTGAAAGAATTGGAATCCGTTTTGGGCGCGGCGGAAGTCATTGACCCGGAAGCGCTGGGCGCGGACGGGCGCTGTATTTTCGGCGCGTTTGTCATGCTGGAAGACGAAGACGGCAACTCCCTCAAATACCGCATTGTCGGCGAACACGAATCCGACATTGAACAAGGTTTGATTTCTTCCACTTCCCCTATCGGGCGCGCATTGCTCGGCAAAGCGGAAGGCGACAGCGTGGAAGTCCGCGCCCCGGGCGGTATGCGCGAATATTTCATCGTTAAAGTCGCCTACGCCGAATGACCCCGCGCCTGCACCGCGCCCCGGTTTGGCGGGCGCGCCGCGCGCTCCTCGCCGAATCCGATTACGCCCGCTTCGGCGGCGTGTTGCAAATCGCCCCGCCGGGCAATTCCGCCCCGTTTGGCAAACTGCTCGCCGCCGCGGCGAAAAAATCGGGCAAGGATTCCGAATCTCCCGCATTTGCCACCGCCCCCGGCGGCACGGCTGTCGCGCAAGTTTGCCCGCGCAAAAATGATTCCGTATTTGCGCAATTAGAAACCCTGCGCCGCGGTTTCGCCCCGCTGTGCGGTTGCGATTCCGTTGCGGTGGATATTCGCCTGCCGGAAGCGGCGGCGGCGGCGGTTTTTGCCGCATTGGCGGGCGCGTCCCGCATGCCGGGCGATTCGCGCAAGGCATGCAAAATTCTTTTTGCCGGATGCGCCCCCCAAACGGCGGCGGAATCCGCGGCAAAAGCGGAAGCCAACGCGCTTGCCCGCGCGCTGTGCCGCCTGCCGCCGAATATCCTTTCGCTGCCGGTGTTTGCCAAAACGGCGTCCGCTTTGGGGAAACAGCGGGGATTGGGTGTTAAGGTTTTTGATTCCAAACAACTCGCCAACATGGGAGCCGGGGCGATATTGGCGGTCGGGCGCGGTTCCGTCGTGCAGCCGCAAATCGTCCGCTTGCGCTACCGCCCGTCCGGCGCAAAACGGCGGATTATTTTAATCGGCAAAGGCGTGTGCTACGACACCGGCGGGGTGAATGCCAAACCCGCCCGCCACATGCGCGGCATGAAAGGCGATATGGCGGGGGCGGCGGTTGCGCTGGGAGCGGTTTTGGGCGCGGCGGAACGCGGCATTCCGGCGCAAATTGACGCTTATCTCGCGCTCGCCGAAAACGGAATCGGCCCCGCCGCCTACCGCCCGGACGAAGAAATTACCGCCCTTTCCGGCAAGCGCATAGAAATCGTCCACAGCGACGCCGAAGGGCGCATGATTTTGGCGGACGCGCTAACTTTGGCGACCCGCGAACAACCGCGCGCCGATGCCGTTATTACTTTCGCCACCCTCACCGGCACGATGCACGCCGCGCTGGGCAATCGGATGAGCGGCGTTTTTGCCTGCGGCGAACAATGGCTCGCGCGGGCAATGCGCGCCGCCGAAGCAAGCGGCGAAAGATTATGCACGTTTCCGCTCCCCGCCGACTACCGCCGCGCCCTCAAAAGCGATGTCGCGGACATTAAACAATGCGCCGAAGAAGGCGAAGCCGACCATATTATGGCGGCGCTTTTTTTGCGCGAGTTTATGGAAGGCGCGCCGCCGTGGCTGCATTTGGATTTATCCGCCGCATCGTGCAAAGAAGGGCTGGGCGCTATGCCCGGTCCGGAAACCGGCTTTGGCGCGGCGTGGGCGATGGAATTGTTAAAAGCTGCGGCGCAGCCATGACCGTCCCGCCCTTTTCCGGCAAAAGTTTTATATCCTTTCTCTCCGTCCCGCGCGTTGCCGCAAGCTTTTGGCGTCCGGCAAAAAATCTCTCCCGCCTGCGCGCCGCGGGTTTGGAAATCGCCGAAATCCGCATGGACATGGCGCATGTTAAAAACATGGAAGAAGCGCGGGCATTAATGGCGGGATATTCCACCCTGCCCGTAATTTTAACCCTCCGCGCCAAAAACGAAGGCGGGCAATGGCAAAAAAGCGAAACGGCGCGGCGCAATTTATTTTTGCGCTTGTTGCCGCTGGCGGCGGCGGCGGACATTGAACTTTCCGCGCCGATTCTCCCGCAAATCGCGGCGGCGGCAAAAAAATCGGACAAAGCATTAATCATATCGCGCCACAATTTTTCCGCGCCCGATTCTTTGGCGGACATGGAAAAAGCGGCGGCGCGCGCGTTTGCCGCGGGCGCGGACATTTTCAAAACCGCATGTCTTGTGCGCGGCTGCGCGGATTTACCGCCGCTGCGAAAATTTTTACAACGCTGGAAAACGCACCCGATAATCGCTGTCGGCATGGGCTGTTCGCCCGCCGCCCGCCGCGCCCGCGCGGAATTACCGCAACGCGGCGCGCGCCTCGCCTACGCCGCCATCAACGAAACCAGCGCCCCCGGACAACTCCCCCTGCCGGAAACCGCCGCGGCAATACGCGCGGCGCGGGGTTAATCATTACCGGAATGCGCGGCGGTAATATTTTTCACGCACAACCGATAATATGCTTGGTTATTTTCGCAACCGGTAAAATTTCGCTTTAATTTGACGCTGGCAACGGCGGTCGTGCCGCTCCCCATAAAACAATCAAGCACCAAATCCCCTTCATTGGAACTTGCTTTTATCATCCGCATAATCATGTCCAGCGGCTTGGGCGTTAAATGCGGCATTTTTTGCGTTTTGCCGTTAATTTTTCTTTTATGCCGCTCGCTGCTAAAATGCCATACTTCCGGGCATAATTTTCCCTTGGAATTAGGATACCATCTTTTGCCGTTTTTTAATATTCCCGCTTTTTGGGCGTACTTCATTCTATCCGCAGATTCGTAGGGAATCCGGATATTGTCGTAGTTAAAAACATGTTTTTCGCTCTTGGTAAAAAACAACACCGCCTCTTGGCCGTTCGCGTATTTTCTTTTAGACGCGCTCATGCCGTCCCTTTTATCCCACACAATCCAGTTTTGGAAAACCATTCCTCTGCCGGACAAAAAACGCAGAATATGCGCCGCGTTAAACGGCGTATTAAAAACATACAAACTCCCCGTTTCTTTAAGCTTGGGAAGCAGCAAACCAAGCCAATTAAAAGTAAACTCCAAGAAATCGGCATGACTGGCAAAGCAGTCCCAGTCCGCCATTTTCAAGTTATACGGGGGGTCTACAATTGCCAAGTCCACGGAAGAATCGCCGATTCTTTGGCGCAAAAAATCGGCGGCATCCTGCCGGTAAACTTTATTAATTTGCATCAGAGTTTAACCTAATGGTGAAATTTTCCAAGTCCGTGGAAAACCCCGAGCACCAGCCAATCGCGCTCATCGTATGTTTACCTTTTTTCACGTAATTGCCGCGAACGTTTACGGCAGTTGGCTCCATAATTATGTCAAAATACTCCTGCACTTTTTGGTTCAATACCCGTTTTTTGTCGCAGCTGCGGTATACGGCTATTAACTCCGATATTGTTTCCATATCGTCGTCATTGTAGGCATGCACTACGAAATAATTAAACTCGCGCAAATCCAAATAACCAAACCGCTCCAGCAATTGTCTGGTAAACTTGACAATACGAAGACCGTTGAAGGCGTAATCTTCAAAATATTCGGAATATATTTGTTTAATTTCCGCGATATTTTGGCACGCGGCGACCCGCCGCCCCCACGCGGTTAAAAACAGGACATTCTTCTCCTGTTTGTACGCATTATTGCGCCACATCAGCGGATGATGCGCCCACCCAAACTTAATCAAATAATTTTTTGCCTGCCGGACAAAAAGATCATGCGGCTGCAATTTTAATTTCTCTCTTTGGAATTTGCTTCTCCGCACAAATTCCGCCAGCAACCGTTTATATTGCGGGCTGGGAGCGGATTTTTCAATACGAATGCCTTCGTCTATAAAAGGCAAATACGCCGCCAAATTTTCCGCTAATTCGTCCTTAACATAGCCCTGGTCGGGAATGATGTACCACCCGCGCCACAGCGAGCTGATTCCTTCCTGCTTCTCTTTGGCAATATCAATCCAGCTCCGAATAAACGATAACATGGTTTCTATTTTCTTGGCATCATCCCGCGCCGTTCTTGCGCCGCCGGATTTAATTTTGCTCCGCCGTGCAAATTCTTCCTGCATACGGTCAATATCCCGCAAATTTACGGGATTAACATTTTTTTTGTCCTCCCAAAGGTAATTAAAAAGCGAAACCGCATCCGCTGTTATGCTCTTATCGTCCGAAAAAACGCTTGCCTCCGTATTGTCTACAAACGCCGCCCGCGTCAAATTGGCGGAACCGACAAGCGCCCGCCACTTGCCCGAGGACTTAAACAGCCACACTTTGGCGTGAAACGTGCCTTCGCTGCTTTTATACACGCGCACTTCAACATTATTTTCCAGCAATTTTCGAATCCCCGATATTTGCGTAATTCCCATGTCAAAACTGCACAATAACTTGGCGGGCTTATTTTCCAGTCCGCCAAGAATCATATTAACGCCGTTTTCCCTGACATAGGCGACAAACAGGCGCGCCTCGTCGGCTTCGGCAAGCGCGCCGGCAATAATTTCCCCGTGGTTCGGACGCCCGTTAGTTTTGTTTTGCACAAACATGGTTTTCCCTTCCCGCAATAAGCTGCGGCGTAGATAATAATTTGGCGCGAATTACGCCCCGGTAACTTGTCATAATTTCATAGCCGATATACTGCCGCCCCAGCTCTTTCGCCACTTTAAGCGTAGTGCCGCTGCCCGCAAACGGGTCCAGCACGACATCGCCCGCATAAGTAAACATGCGCACGCAACGGCGGACAATCTCTTCGGGCATTATCGCCGAATGCTTGCCGAACGCCAAATCTTTTTTGTTGGGCGCGGGAATATCCCAGATTTGTTTCGTGTAATTGCGCCATTCTTCCTCCGTGAGTTTGCTTTCTTCCTTGACGGATTTCGGCATGGAATTATGCGGGACGCCGTCTTTGACATACACCGAAACAAACTCGCTGGTGTTTTGGGCGTAGAAATTCCGCGGATACGGGTAACTCCCAAACATCAGCCCTTTGCTCCCGTTGTTTCTGTTCCAAATATAGGTATCATACAGAAACATGCGGGTTTTGGGAAGCGTTAAAATGGAACGCTGTATGTCCGCGTTCAAATCAAAAATATGCCGGTTATAATGCGTGCTGTACTCCTTTTTTTGCATGGGCATCAGCGGCGCATTAACGATGAGTTTACCGTTCGGTTTCAACGCTCTCTCGCACTCCGCCCACACTTTCGCCAATTCTTTAATAAAGAGCTCGTAATCGGCGATGTCGCCAATCTGCCCGTTTTGGCGCGCGGAATGGGCGCGTTTTTGGTAACCGTCCTTGGCGTAATCTTTAACATTAAAGTACGGCGGGGAAGTCAGCGCCAAATCAACGCGCGCGTCCGGAATTTCGCCCATATTTTGCGAATTCTTAAAATATACATGGTTAGTTTTCATCGCAGTATTATCCGCCGAATATAATTTGGTTCACTTGTCCCCGCCCGTGTCCGCGGCGGATTTTTTGCTTTCCGTCTCCGCAATCTTCTTCTCCAATTCCGCTATTTTTGCCGAGAGGGTTTCTATCATGTCTTCGCAGGATTCGCTTTTGCCGTCTACCGCGTAGGCGGCAAACGCCGCGCCGCCCGCCGAATCTTCCGCCGCAGCGGCGGCGTCCGCGTCTTCCAAAACGCGCGCCGGGACGCCTACCGCCGTGCAGCCGGGCGGGACTTCTTTGACGACTACCGCATTGGAGCCGATGCGCGCGCCCGCGCCGATGATAATCGGTCCCAGTATTTTCGCGCCCGCGCCGACAATCACGCCCGCTCCCAAAGTCGGGTGGCGTTTGCCGCGAAAAGTTTGCGTCGTGCCGCCGAGCGTGACGCCCTGGTAAATGGAGCAGTCGTCCCCGATTTCCGCCGAGGCGCCGATGACGATTCCCATGCCGTGGTCAATAAAAACGCGCTCGCCCAAAACCGCCGCGGGGTGAATTTCCACGCCGGTTAAAAAGCGCGACAAGTGCGACAAAAACCGCGCCAACAGGCATGCGCCCCAATTCCACATGCGGTGGTTTAGGCGGTGCAGCCAGACGGCGTGCAAGCCCGGCGAGCAAAGCGCGATTTCCCAAAAATTGCGCGCCGCCGGATCGCGCTCCATGTATACTTGCATTTCTTCGCGGCGTTTTTCAACAAACGGCATTGGCTGTTTCTCCCTGTGCGGAAAATGAAATTTTTGTTTCGCCGCCCGCGGCGGCGGAAAAATCAAACAAAGTTTTGTCCAGCAAGTGCGAAGGCGCGGCGTTGCCCAGCGCGCGGAAAATATTTTCCACCCGCCCGGGATGCGCGCGCTCCCACTCGCCGAGCATTTTTTTCATGCGCGCCCGCGCCCCTTCCAGCCCGCCGCATAAATTGCACGGGATAATCGGAAAAGCGCGCGCCGCCGCGTATTCGGCGATATCGCGCTCGCGGCAATACGCCAGCGGGCGAATAACCGAATGTCCGCGCACGCCGGTCAACTTCGGCGGCATCGCCTTGAGCGCGCCGCCGTAAAACATATTCATAAAAAAAGTTTCCATAATGTCGTCCGCGTGGTGTCCGAGGGCGATTCTGTCCGCGCCCGTTTCTTCGGCGATGTGGTAGAGAATGCCGCGGCGCAGGCGCGAGCACAGCCCGCACATCGTTTTGCCTTCCGGGATTGTCCGCTTGACGACGCTGAAAGTATCCTGAAATACGATGCGGTGCGGAACTTCGCGGGATTCCAAATAGGCGCGCAGGGCGGAATCGTCAAACCCGGGATGTCCCTGGTCCAAAACAACGGCGACAATTGAAAAGCGGGTTTTGGCGCGTTTTTGCAGCGAAAGCAAAATATCCAGCATCGCGTGGCTGTCCTTGCCGCCCGACATGCACGCCATAATTTTGTCGCCGTCCGCGACCATGGCGTAATCGGAGATGGCGCGCCCGGCGTGGCGGCGCAACCGCTGCTGCAAGACGCCCGTCCGGTACGCGGCTTTTCGCAAATCCATGCCCGCATTGTATCACTTGCCGCCGCATCTTGTAAAATGCGCCCATGTCCGCTCCCGCATTTGCCGCCGTTTGCGCCGAAATCGCCCGCACCGGCGGGTGGATTCCGTTTGACCGTTATTTGGAAACCGTCCTGCACGATGCGCGCGCCGGATTTTACGGCAGCGGGCGGGTGCAATTCGGCGGCAACGGCGATTTTATCACCGCGCCCGGCATGTCGCCGTTGTTCGGAAAAATGTTGGCGCGGCAAACGGCGCAAATTTTGCGGGCGGCGGGCGGCGGCGTTTTGGAACTCGGCGCGGGAGACGGGCGGCTTGCGGCGCAATTAATCGCGGAATTGCGCGCGCAAAACATTCCATGCGAATATTACATTTTAGAAACTTCCGCCGCGCTGCAAAAACGGCAGCGCGAAACATTGGCGGGCGAAAACGCCGTTTGGATTTCCGCGTTGCCCGACAATTTTTGCGGCGCGGTTATCGCCAACGAAGTTTTGGACGCCGCGCCCTTTTTATTATTCGCCAAACGCCGCGGCGAATGGCGCGCGCGCGGCGTGGCGCTTGCCAACGGCGCATTGCAATGGGAAGAGCGTCCGGCGGAAAAAAACGAATTAACCGCGCGGCTGGCATCGTTAAATTTACCGGACGATTACATTACCGAAATCTGCCCGCGCGCCGAAGCGTTAACCGCGTCCGTTTGCGAAATGCTGCAAACGGGCGCGTTTATCGCCGCCGACTACGGATTCGGGCGCGCGGAATACTACCACCCGCAACGCGCCGCCGGAACATTAATGTGCCACTGCCGCGGGCGCGCGGATTCGGAGCCGCTTGCCGAACCGGGTGAAAAAGACATTACCGCGCATGTAGATTTTACCGCCATCGCCGAAGCCGGCACGGACGCCGGGGCGGCGCTTGCCGGTTATACTTCGCAGGCGCATTTTTTATTAAACTGCGGCATCGCCGAAGTATTGCAAAAAAAATCGGAATCTTCGGACGCGGTGCAATACGCAAAACTCGCCGCAGGCGCGCAAAAACTTCTCGCCCCGCACGAAATGGGCGAACTATTCAAATTCATCGCCTTCGCCAAAGGAAACATCCCGCCGTTAATCGGCTTCGCTTCCGGTTCCCGCGAAAGGCAATTATAAATTTCCTTGCCGAAAATAATTTTTTTTCCGCGAAAATAAATTTCGGCGCAAAGAAAAAATAATAAAAAAACATGTCATTCCTGCGAAAGCAGGAATCCCGTGTCGTTTATTGGCGGTCAGGAATAAATAAAAGCATGCCATTCCCGCAAAAATAAAAATCCGAAAAAAACATGTCATTCCTGCGAAAGCAGGAATCCAGACCTTTCCGCAAAGCGGAAACTTGCGGCGCAAACGGCAAAAGGAGCTGCTTGCGCCGCTGGGCTGGATTCCTGCTTTCGCAGGAATGACATGATATTTTTAATTTCCACATGGTATTTTTTAATTTCCCGCCCGCTATTTTCAATTTCCCGCCCGCATCCGACTCCGCGCCGCCCGCCGTTTGCGTTTATCGGAGGCGAATAATCGGAATGCAACAAAAAAAACGGAGATAACTGCCGCGAAAAAATGCAAAACATGATTTTCAATTTTGCAAAAAATATTTTTTACCGCCCGCGGTAATCTATCACCAGCGGCGCGTGGTCGGAAAATTTTTCCCGGGTATAAATTTCGGCGGCGGATGCGCGCGATGCAAAATTGGGCGTGGCGATTTGGTAATCTATGCGCCAGCCGACATTGTTTTCGCGCGCCCGCCCGCGGTTTGACCACCAAGTATATTGCCCGTCTTCCGCGTTGATTTGGCGAAAAACATCAACCCATCCGGCTTCGCCAAACAACCGCGAAAGCCATTCCCGCTCGCGCGGCAAAAAACCGGAATTGTTGCGGTTGCCGCGCCAGTTGCGAATGTCTTTTTCGGTATGCGCGATATTAATATCGCCGCACAGCAAAAAACCGCGCCCCGTTTTGTCCGCTTCTTTGCGGCGGGCGGCGAGCCACGGATACAATTCTTTCATCACCCGTTCTTTGATTTTTTGCCGCGTTTCGCCCCCGCTGCCGGACGGCATATAAAGCGAAATAACCGAAAATTGGGCGAAATCCATTTGCAAAAATCGCCCTTCCGCCCGCAAAACGCCCCCGCTTTTGCCCGCCAAACTGCGGCAAATTTGCAGCGGTTTCTTTTTTGCAAACAGCGCAACGCCGCTATAACCGCGCTTTTCCGGCAGGGAAAATTCGCCGCGCAACCCCGCCGGACGGCGCATTTCGGGGGCGATGTCCGCATCGGCGGCGCGCACTTCCTGCCAGCAGAGAATATCGGGGCGCACCGCCGCCAGCCATTCGCCCAAACCCTTGCGGTAAGCGGAACGGACGCCGTTTAAGTTTAAAGTAATGACGCGCAACATGCCGGTTTTTTCCTTTCTTTGCGGCGCAGTTTTGGCGTTATTTTACCCCCATTCGCCGCCAAAAAATATTTTTTCCGCCAACCGCCCAAATCCGAAAAAGCCATGCTATAATGCGTTTGCTAACAATAATAATAATCTGTCAAGTTGTCTATCCCCCACTGCCGGGGGTGTCGCCGAATACAATACCTTCGGGGAATAGGCGGCGATGGCAACTTGTCTATTCATTGTTGTTGTTAGCAACGCCCGGCGCTTGCGCCGAATTTTAATAACAGGAAAGGAAAAAACCATGAAAAACAAAACCCCACTCTTCGCCTCTTTTTTGGCGGCGGCGATGCTCGCCGTCCCGGCTACCGCCGAAGAAAAAGAAACGCGATTTTATATTGCGCCGGAAGTCGGGCAGATTACACTCCAAGATTGGTGCAAGGATATACGCGCCGAGCTTCCGACTGCATCTTGTGAAGACGGCGAAATCGGCTACGGAATCTCCGGCGGCTACAAATTCAACGAGTATTTTTCCGTTGAAGCCGGCGGGCGTTTTGCCAGCGGTTTTAATGTATCTAATACCAGTGGAGGCGCGACGGCTTCAGTAGACACTGATGTTAAAAGTTTTAGCATTGGCGGGCGCGGAAAATTTCCCATAGGAGAAGTTTTCGCTTTAACCGGAAAAGCCGGTTTGCATGCTTGGGACCTAGAAGCCAATGCTTCTTCTGCCGTCTTCAGTGGTACAATAGCAAGCGATAACGGAACAGACCCGTATTACGGCGTAGGCGCGGAAATTAATTTCCATGACAGAATCGGTGTTCGCGCGGAATACACGCGATACAAATTCGATGATGCCGATGCCGATGTCATCAGCGCAAGCGCGGTTTTTAATTTCTAACCCGTGCTGCTCCTAAACCGCTTTGCGGTTATAAGCGCCCCGCTTTTCATTTGGCGGGGCGTTTTTTTTCGCCCAAAAACCCAAGCCC
>JBPCWY010000215.1:0-5527 GCA_051009035.1 Gammaproteobacteria bacterium | reverse complement strand
ATTTGCCGCCAAAATGGTAAAATAAGGGTTTGCGGGGGCGTTTGGCGCGGTTTTGCCCGTCCCGCTTTTTTCCATAACCCACAGGAGACAACGATGGCCGTCCAGCAAAATAAAAAATCCCCCTCGCGCCGCGGCATGCGCCGCGCCCACCACGCGCTTTCCGCCTCCCCGCTTGCCACCGAGCAAACGACCGGCAGCCGCCACATGCGGCACCATATCTCGCCGGACGGCTATTATCGCGGGAAGCAAATTATCGCGCCCAAACCGGCGAAACCGGCGGCGGAATAACCGCATGTTTTCCATCGCCGTAGACGCGATGAGCGGGGAAAACGACCCGCAAGCGGCGGTCCAAGCGTCCCTGCGCATGGCGCGCGAAAATCCGGAAGCGCATTTTATCGTCGCCGGCAAAACGGACGCCTTAACGCCGTTGTTGGCGGGCGCGCCGCCGAATATTAGCGCGGAAAACGCCGACGAAACGGTCGCGATGGACGAACCGCCCTCCCGCGCCATCCGCCGCCGCAAAACTTCCATGTGGCGCGCTTTGTCGCTTGTCGCCGAAGGGCGCGCGGACGCCGCCGTGAGCGCGGGCAATACCGGCACGCTACTCGGCATGGGAATGCTGGCGGTCGGCGCGGTGCAGGGAATCCAACGCCCGGCAATTGCGTCTTTTATGCCAAACCGCAATTTGGACGGCGGTTGCTGCCTTTTGGATTTGGGCGCAAACATGGAGTGCTCGGCGGAAATGTTGCGGCAATTTGCGCTGATGGGAAGCGCGCTGGTTTCGGCGGTACGGGGCGTGGAAAAACCGCGCGTAGGATTGCTGAATGTCGGCGAAGAAAATTTTAAAGGCGGCAGCCATCTGCAACAAACCGCGGCGCTGCTGCAAGAATCTTCCGGCATTAATTTTGCCGGCAATGTGGAAGGGTTTGACATTTATCTCGGCGATTGCGATGTTATCGTATGCGACGGTTTTACGGGCAATGTCGCGCTCAAAACTTCGGAGGGGCTGGCGCGCATGATTAGCGGCATGATTCAATCTTCTTTTCGCCGGGACGCGCTTTCGGCGATGTGCGGAGTATTTGCTTCGCCAGTGCTGGCGCGCTTGCGCCGCGACATGGATGTGCGCCGCTACAACGGCGCGTGCATGCTCGGCATGCGGCGGCTGGTCGTCAAAAGCCACGGCAACGCGGACGCCGCGGCGTTTTATTCGGCGTTAAATTACGCGGCGCGCGCCGGACGGCAGGACCTTTCCGAAGCCATTGCGGCGATGCCTTCCGCCGCGCCGTCCGCGGCATGATTTACGCTAAAATCGCCGGAGTCGGCGGGTATCTTCCGCCCAAAAAAGTAGACAACAGCGAGCTTTGCGACTCCGTCCAAACTTCCGATGAATGGATTGTATCGCGCACCGGAATCCGCAGCCGCCGCCTCGCCGAAAATTCTACGGCAAGCGAACTCGCCCTGCCCGCCGCGCAAGACGCGCTTGCACAGGCGGAATTATCCGGCGAAAATTTGGACGCCATTATTGTCGCCACGACAACTCCCGACCGGATTTATCCGGCGACGGCGTGTTTGTTGCAGGCGGAATTAAACGCCGCGCCGTCCGCCGCCTTTGATGTGCAGGCGGTGTGCAGCGGTTTTTTATACGCGTTTGCGATAGGCGAAAGCATGATTGCGGCGGGACGGGCGCGCAATATTTTGGTTGTCGGGACGGAAGTATTTTCCGGCATTTTGGATTGGAACGACCGCAAAACATGCGTTTTATTCGGAGACGGGGCGGGCGCGGCGGTATTGCAGGCGTCCGATACGCCGGGGGTGCTGGCGGCGGAAATCCGCGCGGACGGACGGCACGCCGACAAACTCACGGTCAATGCGCGGGTTTGCGGGGGCAAAATCATCGGCGACCCGTATACGCGCATGGACGGCGGTTCGGTATACCGGTTTGCCGTGGCAAAAATGACAGAATCTGCGCAAGCGGTTATCGCGCGGGGCGGACGCCGTCCCGATTGGCTTGTTTTGCACCAGGCAAACAGCCGGATTATTGAAGCGGTGCGCCGCCGTTTGGACATCGCCGAAGACCGCTGCGTCAATTGCGTGGACGAATGCGCCAATACTTCCGCGGCGTCCATCCCGCTCGCTTTGGCGCGTTTTGCGCCGCAATTTAAACGCGGCGAAACGGTGCTGATAGCGGCGGCGGGCGGCGGATTTACTTGGGGCGCGGCGCTTTTGGAGTGGCAATAATGGAAAACGGCGCATGCCATGCGGCGGCGCGTTGCGCCGTGATTTTTCCCGGACAGGGTTCGCAATCGCCGGAAATGGCGGCGGTTTACGATTCCTGTCCCGAAGTCGCCGAAGCCGTCTCCGAAGCGGCGGACGCTACGGGGTTGGATTTGCCCGCGATTATCCAAGACAAAAACGCGCTGGATGATACGGCAAACACCCAGCCGGCGTTGTTGGCGGTTTGCGTGGGCGTATTTCGCGCGGCGCGGATTCCGTCTCCGGCGGTTTTTGCCGGACACAGTTTGGGCGAATACGCCGCGTTGGTATGCGCGGACGCGATTGATTTTGCCGAAGCGGCATGCCTTGTGCGGCGGCGCGGGGAATTGATGAAAAAAGCGGCAAGCGGAGGCATGGCGGCCATTCTCGGCGAAGCGGCGGCGGTGGAAGAATGTTGCGCGGCGGCGCGCCAAAACGGCGCGAAGATTTGGGCGGCAAATTACAACAGCCCGCAGCAAACCGTTGTTTCCGGCAATTCCGCCGCCATTGCCGCTTGCGGCGAATGGACGGCGGCGCGCGGCATCAAACGCGTTGTGCCGTTGCCGGTTAGCATTCCTTCGCACTGCCCGCTGATGCAGCCGGCGGCGGATTTGTTTGCCGAAGATTTGCGCGCGGCAAAATGGCGCGCGCCCCGCCCGCCGGTAATTCACAATGCAACTTTGCAAAGCGCGCCGTCCGCCGATGCCATTGCAAACGCCTTGGCGGCGCAACTCGTCCGTCCGGTGCGGTGGACGGACATTGCCGCAAAACTCGCCGCAGACGGAATCACCCGCATTTACGAATGCGGACCGGGCGGCGTTTTGTCCGGCTTGGCGCGGCGCATTCCAAACGCGCCGCCGCATGTTTCGCTGGCGGGCGGCGCGGATTTGGCGGCGGAAATCCGCTGCCGGGAATGCGGCATGCCGCATCCGCCCGCCCCGCGCGAAAACGGCGCGCCGCGCTCATAAAACGATGTTTAATCCGCCAATTAATCCTAGCGAAAAAGAATTTGCCGATTTCGCCGCCGCCGCCCGCCTGCCGGTTACGCCCCTTATTTTTAAAGCCGCCAATGACGGCATGCAGGCGTGGACGGCGTTTGCCGCTTTGGAAAAAAACCGCCCGCTTGCGTTTTTGTTGGAAAGCGCCGACCCGGGCGAAAACGGGCGTTACAGTTTTATGGGGGTTGCGCCGCGCCGCGTATTTCGTTTTGCCGAAGGCGTTTTTTCCACTTGCAACGGCGCGGGCGAAGTATTGGAAACGCAGCGTTGCGCCGACCCGATTGCCGCTTTGGAAAAACGCATGGACGGGTTGCGCGTCCCCGTCGCCGCCGGCGAATTACCCCCGTTTCTCGGCGGCGTTGCCGGATATGCGGGATACGACTGCGTCCATTGTTTTGAGCCGGTGGGCGACAAAAAACCGGATTTGCTCGGCGTGCCGGAAATGCTGTGGATGCAAACCGATTTGCTCGCGGTGTTTGACCGCTTCCGCCGCGCGGTATATGTAATTAAATCGTGCTGCGCCGAAGACGGCAAAAACTGGCGCGCCGTCTACCGGCGCGGGCGCAAAGAAGCGGAATCATTGCTGGCGGAAATGTCGTCCGCCCCCCGCCCTTCGCTGCGCCTGCCGCCGCGCGCGCCGCGCCGCCCGTTAAAAATTAAAAGCAACATGACGAAAACGGAATTTTGCGCGGTCGTCAAAGCGTTTAAGAAACACATTCGCGCCGGGGATATTTTTCAAGGCGTCCCGTCGCAACGGCTGTCGTTTCCGCGCCCCGCCCCGGCGCTGGATATTTACCGCTGTTTGCGGCGGACAAATCCTTCGCCTTACATGTTTTATTTAAAATGCGGCGGGTTTGTCGCCGCCGGCTCGTCGCCGGAGCTGATGATTTCGTGCCGCGGCGGGCGCATCGCATTGCGCCCGATAGCCGGCACCCGCCCGCGCGGCGCGTCTCCCGAAAAAGACGCCGCGCTGGAAAAAGAATTGCTCGCCAACGAAAAAGAAATTGCGGAGCATTTAATGCTGGTGGATTTGGGGCGCAACGATGTCGGGCGGGTCGCCGCCGCCGGTTCGGTGCGGGTGGCGGATTTTTGCGCGGTGGAGCGGTATTCGCATGTCATGCACATTGTCTCCGCTGTAGAAGGCGTTTTGCGCCCGCAACAATCCGCTTTTTCCGCTTTGCGCGCGGCGTTTCCGGCGGGCACATTATCCGGCGCGCCAAAAGTGCGGGCGATGCAGTTGATTAACGAATACGAACCCTGCCGCCGCAACATTTACGGCGGCTGCGCCGGTTACGCCGGATTTGACGGCGGGCTGATGACTTGCATCGCCATCCGCGCATTTACCGAAAAAGACGGTATGTGCCATGTGCAGGCGGGCGGCGGAGTCGTCGCCGATTCCGACCCCGCCGCGGAATACGCGGAATCCATGCAAAAAGCCGCGGCGGTGTTGCAGGCGGCGGAAATGGCGGGCGAAGAACAGGAGGCGGCATGATTTTGTTGCTGGATAATTACGATTCTTTCACCTACAATTTATACCAATATTTTTTGGAATTGGGGGAGGAAGTCGCGGTGTTTCGCTGCGACAAAATCACCGCCGCCGAGGCGCTCGCCAAACGCCCGGCGGCGGCGGTGATTTCGCCCGGTCCCGGACGCCCGCAAAACGCCGGAATCAGCGTAGAGTTGATTCAAACCGCGCCGGAATCGCTGCCGATTTTGGGCGTGTGTTTGGGACATCAAGCGTTGGGTTGCGCGTTTGGCGGAAAAGTGTCGGCGGCAAAACATCTCATGCACGGCAAAACTTCCGAAATCCGCCATGACGGAAAAACGGTGTTTGCCGGACTGCCCCTGCCGTTTACCGCGATGCGTTACCATTCCCTCGTGCTGGCGGAAAAAGACATTCCGCGCGCGTTTGAAATTTCCGCGCGGGGCGGCGGCGAAGTCATGGCGATTCGCCACAAAACGCGCCCGCTGGAAGGATTGCAATTTCATCCCGAATCGGTGATGACCGAACACGGCAAAACGATGCTGAAAAATTTTTTGCAACACTATGCGGGGGATAAAAATGCGGATTGATTTAACCGGAAAAACGGCGCTGGTTACCGGCGCCAGCCGCGGCATCGGCGCGGCGATTTTTCGCGCTTTCGGAGAATCCGGCGCGGCGGTTCTCGGCACGGCAACCGGCGATGCGGGACTCGCCGCCATAAACGCCGCCGCCGCCGAATATAAATTTCGCGGCGCGGCAAAACAATACGATGCGGCAAATCCGGCGGACGCGG
>JBPCWY010000214.1:0-27139 GCA_051009035.1 Gammaproteobacteria bacterium | reverse complement strand
ATTTTCAAGTTTGGCGTTTGCTTTTAATTTAAAAAACCGCGGCGGCGGTTAATTCTTTATCTTTAAAAAATCTCGTTGAAGTTGTCTTTGTCCGGCGCCGCTTTGGCGGGCGGTTTGGCGGCGGCGGTGTTGTCAAAACCGCTGTCGTATAAATGGGCGGGCGGGGCGGCGGCGGTTTGGGTTGCTTGGGGATTTTGGCGCATGGCGGTTTTGCCGCCGGGCGGGATGACGGGAAGCGTCGGGTCTGCGCCGCGTTTGCCGATTCGCTCCCATTCCAATTCGTCCATTTCGGTCGGGGTGCCGGGCGTGATGCGATACCAGCCGCCGATGCCGGTATAAAACCGCTCGGCAATGGCGGCGGCGAAATAGGCAATGCCGCCGAATGTTGCGGCAAATCCGAGAATGGTTAAAAAGCTGCCGGAATAGCCGCCGAGAGAGCCGCCGAATGTCATGATGCGGACAGCCAAATAAGAAATAACGAGGGCGGCGACTTCGCGCATTAATCTTTGGCGCGCGGGAAAAACGGGCGCGAAAATTGCGCGCGACGGGGCGCGGCGCTTTGGCTGGCGGCGGGCGGGATTGGACGGGCGGCGGGCATTTGGCGGGTTTGGGCGAAAAAATCTGTTGCGCCGATTATAACGCATTCGCGTTTTTGGCGCAAGGCGGCGCAAAAAAAACGGCGCGGCGCGCATTTTCGGGTATAATGCGCGTTTTGCCGAGGTGGCGGAATTGGTAGACGCGCCGGACTCAAAATCCGGTGTTGGTAACAGCATGAGGGTTCGAGTCCCTCCCTCGGCACCGCAATAACGCAGGCGCGTAGCTCAGTTGGTTAGAGCGCTACCTTGACATGGTAGAGGTCACTGGTTCGAATCCGGTCGCGCCTACCGATTTTTTTCGCTTTTTTTGCCGCGTTTTTTCGCCGGTGCGGCGCGAAAATTGCCGCGCGGCGGCGGGGCGTTTTCGCCGTTTTTAATAAGTCCAAAAACTGCGGCGCATCAAAATGAAAAACGAAAGCAATTCCAGCCGCCCGACAAGCATCGCCCCGGCGCAAAGCCAAGTTTGCGGGAGAGTCAAATTGCCGTAGTTGGACGCCGGTCCGACTTCGCCGAGTCCGGGTCCGGTGTTGCTGATAGTCGCCAGCGCCGCCGAAAATGCGGTGGTCAAATCCATCCCGCTCGCCGCCAATGCGAGAATTAATACGAGCGCCGTGCCGCCGTAGGCGAGAATAAAAAAGAGCGCCGATACAATTTGTTTTTGGGGCATGGAGGGCGCGGCTTTGTTGCTGTAATAGGCGCGCGGATGCAGTTGTTTTTGCGTTTCCGTTTCGGCTTGGTAGGCGGCGATTAAAACGCGCTGCATCTTTACGCCGCCGCCGGTGGAACCGCCGCACGAAATAAAGTTTGCCAGCACGAGCATTAATAACGGCGCAAAAATCGGCCACGCATTATAATCGGCGTTGGAATAGCCGGTCGTGGTGATGATGGAAACGGCGTTAAAAATTCCGTAGCGGGCGGCTTCGCCCCAAGTATCGTAAGTTTCGGAAAAGCGCAAATAACAAACAACCGCCGCTACCGCCGCCGCCAATGCCAGCAAATACGCGCGGCATTCCAAATTGCGCCAATAAAACCGCGCCGTCTTGCGCCGCCACGCCAAAAAATGCAGGGCAAAATTAATTCCCGCCGCTACCATAAACACCACCGCCACGGCTTCAATCCACGGCGAATTAAAATAACCGTAGCTGGCGTCGTGGGACGAAAAACCGCCCAGCCCCAAAGTTGTGAATGCATGAATAATCGCGTCAAACGCCGTCATCCCGGCGATAAAGTACGCCGCCGCGCATGCCGCCGTGAGGGCGGCGTAGGCGAGCCACAATGATTTTGCGGTTTGCGCGATTTGCGGCGTCAGCCGTTCTTCTTTGGCGGGACCGGGCAATTCGTTTTGCATCATCGCCGCGCCGCCGCCGAGCGCCGGCAATATCGCAATCGCCAGCACGATTAATCCCATGCCGCCCAGCCATATCATTTCGCCCCGCCAAAAATTAAGGGACGGCGGCAGCGAATCCAAACCGGAAAGCACCGTAGCACCCGTTGCGGTCAGTCCCGATGCGGCTTCAAAATAAGCGCGCGAAAAAGACAAATCGGGCAGCGTTTGCAAAAGCGGCATCGCCGCCAGCGCGGGAAATAAAATCCAAATCAACACGAGAAGAAAAAAACCGTCGCGCAGGGCAAAGTCGGAAACCCGCGCGTAATTTCCAATCAACGCCGCGATTGCGCCGCCCGCCGCCGCGGCGCCGGCGCATGTTAAATACACTCCGGCAAACCCGTCTTCGTAAAACCACGACACCGCCGCCGGCAAGGACATCAGCGCGCCGAAAAATACGGTCAACGCGCCGAGCGGTTTAAGCAGTCCGAGAAAGCGTCGCATGCAAAATTAAAAAAAACTCACGCTGACTTGCAGGAGTTTTTCCACCTGCCGCAGCGCTTTTCGCCCGTCCACATAAATGATGAGGCGGTCGCCGTCCTGCAACAACGTCCGGTCGTGCGCGATAATCATCCGCCCGCCCCGCACCAGCGCGCCGGGCATCGCGCTTTTCGGCCAGTCAATCGCGGCGATTTCGCGCCCCACAACGGGCGAAGTTTGGGGGTCGCCGTGAATGACCGCTTCTATCGCTTCCGCTTTGCCGTCGTGCAGGGAGTGGACGACTCCGATGTCGCCGGCGCGGATGTGGGCGAGTATCGCGCCGATGGAAAGCTCGGCGGGGGAGACGACATTATCCAGCAGGCGCGCCAAAATTCCGGCGTAGGCGGGGCGGTTGACCAGCACGATTTCGCGCCGCGCGCCCAGCCGTTTGGCGAGCAGGGAAGATAAAATATTTTCCTCGTCGTCGTTGGTGACCGCGCAGTAGGCGTCGGTTTCGGCGATGTTTTCTTCGCGCAGTAAATGTTCGTTGGACGCGTCCCCTTTGACGACCAGCACGCCGTTTAATTTTTCGGACAAGCGGGCGCACCGCTCCTGCGATTTTTCAATAATTTTAACCCGCCCGTATTCGCTCGTTTGGCGCGCTATCCGCTCGCCGATGTTGCCGCCGCCGGCAATCATAATATTGTCGTAAGAACCGCGTCCGGCGAGCATCGGCAACAAGGCGTCCAAATCTTTTTCGGCGGCGATAACCGAAACTTCGTCGCCGACAAACAAACGCATCGTCCCGTCCGGCAACGCCAGCTGTTGGTCGCGGTATACCGCAACGGCGCGAAAATCAATGTCCGGGCGGGCGCGGCGGATTTCGCCGATTGGACAGCCCGCCATTTCGCCTTCGGCGGAAATCCTCACCGAAACAAGCGCGACATCGTGGTTGGTAAATTGATGCACCGAAAGGCATCCCGGATGGCGGATGATGCCGCAAATATTGTCCGCGACAATTTGCTCCGGCGAAAAAATGTGGGTAATGTCAAATCCTTCCGCCCCGGAAATTTCCGGCGTATTCAGCGCGTTGCTGCGCAGGCGGGCGATTTTTTTCGGCGTTTTAAACATCGCCGAACAGAGGCGGCACGACACTAAATTAACTTCGTCAATGGCGGTTACGGCGATGACGATTTCGGCGTTTTCGCCGCCCGCCTTCCGCAGCACGGCGGGCTCGGCGGCGTTGCCATGCACCGTCCGCAAATCATACATGGATTGCAGCGCCAACAATTTATTAATATTGTTGTCTACGACGGTGACATTGCAGGCGTTTTTGACGAGCGCTTTCGCCGTTTCGCCCCCGACCCGCCCGCAACCGAGAATTAAAATTTCCATGCCGCTACGCGCGCGCTTCGCCGTTGCCGATGACGATATATTTTTGGCATGTCAGCCCCGCCAGCCCCACCGGTCCGCGGGCGTGAAATTTGCCCGTGGAGATTCCCACTTCCGCGCCCAGCCCGTATTCGCCCCCGTCCGCAAACGCCGTGGAGGCGTTGAGCATCACCGAAGCGGAATCCACCTCGCGCAAAAAACGCCGCCCGGTTTCCACGCTGTCGGTGACGATGGAATCGGTATGCCCGGAACCGAAGCGGTTGATGTGGGCGATTGCTTCGCCCGCATCGGCGGCGATTTTAATGCTAATCACCGGCGCCAAATATTCCGCGCCCCAGTCGCTTTCCGCCGCCGCTTTGCAGCCGGGAACCAGCGCCCGGGTTTTTTTGCAGCCGCGCATTTCCACGCCGCATTTTTTAAACGCCGCGGCGATTTTCGGCAAAAATGCAGCGGCGACCGCTTGATGCACGAGCATGCTTTCCGCCGCGTTGCAAACGCCGAAACGCCGCGTTTTGGAATTGAGCGCGATAGTTTTCGCCATCGCCAAATCGGCGGCGGCGTCCACATACACATGGCAATTTCCGTCCAAATGTTTCAGCACCGGCATGCGCGCTTTTTGCGCGACTGCTTCAATCAACCCGCGTCCGCCGCGCGGCAACGCCAAATCAATTTCTTCGCAGGCGAGCAATGCGTCCGCCAATTCGCGCCGCGAATCGGAAACGACTTGCGCCGCCGCTTCCGGTAAACCGCCGTCCGCCAGCGCGCGCGCCAAACATTTTCCGATGGCGGCGTTGCTGTTTTGCGCTTCGCTTCCGCCGCGCAAAATAGCCGCGTTGCCGGATTTTAACGCCAGCACCGCAATGTCGGAAGTGACATTCGGGCGGGATTCGTAAATCGCCAAAATGACGCCCAGCGGGACGCGCATTTTGCCGACTTCAATGCCGGACGGGCGCACGGAAAATTCGCCCGTTTCGCCCACCGGGTCGGGCAGGGCGGCGACTTCCGCGATGCCGTCCTGCATCTGCCGCAGGCGTTTTTCGTCCAGCAACAGGCGGTCTTTTAACGCCTCCGGCAGGCGCGCCGCGGCTTTTAAATCGCGCCGGTTGGCGGTGAAAATTTTTGCCGCATTGCCGCCCAAGTATTCGGAAAACCGCCGCAACGCCGCATTTTTTTCGCGCGCGGGGGTTTGCGCCATGCGCGACGCGGCGGCTTTTGCCGCGGACGCCATATTGCGGGCGGTGCGGGCGGGATTAATATTTTTCGCGGGAAGGGAAGCCATTGTTAATTTCCAAAAAGAACCTTTATTTTAACGCAATTTAGCCGAAACCGCCGCAATTTACGCGCGGATGTTTTCGCCGTTTGACGCGCCAAAACGCGCCGTTTTGCCCGCCATGCGGCGGATTTTTTGCGGTTATTCTTGCGGATGCAGGCGCGGCGTGGGGATGGTAATGCCGCGCCGCAGGCATGCCAAACCGGCGACGGCGTCGGTAATGGCAATCTTAAAATCGCCTTTTTCCACGCCTTTGGCGATTCGGTCGGCGCGGGCGGCGCGGCGCATGACGGCGATAATTTTTTCTTCCGGCGTTTTGGCGGCGATTTCGCGCGCCGCTTGCGCGGAAGGGCGCGACATTCCGGCGGGATAATCGCCCCGTTTGGCGGCTAAAATCCCCGCCGCGGCGTTGCCCGCCGCCCAAACCAACAGCGGCGGCGGCTCTTCAATATACAACAGCACATTCAAAATGGCGATAGATTTTTTGCCGTTGCCGGCGAGGGCGGCTTCGGTTAATTGAAAAATATTGTAATGCGCGCCGCCGGAAAGCGCCTCCGCAATTTGCCCCGGAGTATCGGCGCGCATGCCGGCGATTTGCATTTTTTGCAGGCATTGTTTGGCGGCGGAAAGATTGCCCTCGGTTTGCGCCGCCAGCCATTCGGCGGCGTTTTCGGCAAGGGAAAAACCCCACATTTTCGCCCATTTCCGGCACCAGACGGCGGTTTGCGCGGCGTCCAAGCGCGCGCAATTCACCGCGGCGGCGGCGTTTTGGCACAAATCCGCGAGCCATTTTGCTTTGTGGTGTTTGCGCTCCAATCCGTAAAACGAAACCGCCAGCGTATCCGGCGGGGAAACGCGCGCAACAATATTTTGCAACACGCGAAACGCGCCTTTTCCGTCTCCTTTTTCCGCCGCGCGAATGCCGGAAGGCGGGCTGTGGGCGATGATTTCATACAAAAACGCGCCGCCGCCAAACAACGAGCCGCCGGGAGATTCCGCAATTTTGGAATCGGCGGAAGAAGAATCGGAAAATAATTCCAGCGAAGCGCGTTCAACATTTTTGCCAAAATTGCCGGCGGCGCGCAAAGAATCGCGCGCTTCGTCAATTAGTTGCGGCTCTTCGCCGTAAAAAATATACGCCCCGCCCGGCGGTTTTTTCCGCAGGGAATCAATAAAATTTTCCGCCGCTTCTTTCATTGCGCCAACCGCGCCAAAATATAACGCGCCTGCCGCAACGCTTCCAAACGCAGCCGCTCCGCCGCATCGGCGCGCGCGCGAAGCCCGGCGCGGTAGCGGGATTCGTCCGCCGAGACGATTTGGTTTAGCGCAATTTTGCGCTCTTCGCCGCGCCAGCGAAACGCCAGCGCGTAGTTGACCCGGTAGGCGTTGGCGGTGCCGTCGGCGGCGAGCGATTCAATTTCTTCCGAAACGGTTTCGCGCAGATGGAGCGGCGGCGCGGCGGATTCCGCGTCTTCGGCAAAAAAGACGGCGGCGGCTTCGCGGCGCAGGGCGGGCGATTCCGCCTCTACGCGCAACGCCGGAAACGCCAGCGGCGCGCCGCAAGCCGGCAATAATGCGGACAACAAAACGGCGGAAAGCGCCGCGCGATAACGCCGGTTAAACGACAAAATTGACAATTCTCCCCGGGACGACAATAACTTTTCGCGCCGCGCGGGCGGACAATTCTTTTTGCACGGCGGGGATTTCGCGCGCCGCCAGTTCAATTTCGGCGTTGTCCGCCGCGGCGGGAATTTCCATTTCGCCGCGCCGTTTGCCGTTGATTTGCACCGCCAATTTAACCCGCGCGCGCGCCGCCAACAACGCCGTATCGGCTTTCGGCCAGGGCGCGTCCGCGATAAATTCGCATGTTTCGGCAAACTGCAATTTCTCCCACAACGCCTGCGTGATGTGCGGGACGGCGGGCGCGAGCAGGCGCAAAATCACCGAAAACCCTTCCCGCAAACATTCCGCCGCATCCGCGCCGCCGCTGTCGCGCATCAAATCCTGCAATTCGTGAATCATGCTCATCGCGGCGGAAGGAATGTTGTTGTAGCGCATGCGGTTAATATCGTAATCCGCTTTTGCCAAAAGTTCGTGAATGCGCAGGCGGGCGGCGGCGGTTTTTTGCGCGGCGGGCGCATCGTTTGCCTGCCATGTTAAAAAATTATCCGCCGCATTCCACAAGCGGTTTAAAAAACGGGAACAGCCGCGCACGCCTTCGTCCGACCAATCCAAAGATTGCTCCGGCGGGGCGGCGAATAAAATAAAAAGCCGCGCCGTATCCGCGCCGTAAGCGGCGACCCATTCTTCCGGGTCTACGCCGTTATTCGCCGATTTGGACATTTTGACGCGCCCCGCGTATTTGACGGCGTTGCCGTTTTTGTCCGCACCGCCGGTGATTTTTCCCTTGCCGTCCGTTTGCGGGGTGATTTCTTCGGGCGGCGTCCAAACGCGCCCGTCCGCGGTTTCGCGGTAAAACGCGTTATTGAGGACCATTCCCTGGCACAGCAGTTTGGCAAACGGTTCGCCGTAGCGCGCGGTTTTTGGATACATTCCCGCATCGCGCATCAATTTATGAAAAAACCGCGCGTAAAGCAAATGCAAACAAGCGTGTTCAATGCCGCCGATATACTGGTCTACCGGCATCCAATACGCGGCGCGTTTGTCCGCCATGCCGTCTTCGCAATCGTAGGAAGCGTAGCGGGCGAAATACCACGACGATTCTACGAAAGTATCCAGCGTATCGGTTTCGCGCCGCGCTTTGCCGCCGCAACGGGGACAGGTGCAGGCGGCGAAAGAATCCATTTTTGCCAGCGGCGAACCGCGCCCGTCAATTTTTGCGTCTTCGGGGAGCAGGACGGGCAAGTCGTTTTCCGGCGCCGGGACATCGCCGCATTTTGCGCAATGAATAATTGGAATCGGGCATCCCCAATAACGCTGGCGCGAAACGCCCCAATCGCGCAGGCGGTATTGAATTTCGCCGCGTCCCAAACCGATTTTTTCCAACTCCGCCACTGCCGCCGTTTTCGCCGATTCCGAATCCATGCCGTTCATAAAAGCGGAATTAATCATCGTCCCGCCGCCCGCATGCGCCGTTTTTGTAATGGCGAAATTGTCCGCCGCACCGGGCGGAAGCACGACCGGAATTACCGGCAGATTTTTTTGGCGGGCAAAATCCAAATCGCGCTGGTCGTGCGCCGGACAGCCGTAAATCGCCCCCGTCCCGTATTGCGCCAAAATAAAATTGGCGACAAAAACCGGCAACTTTCGCTCCGGCGCAAACGGGTGAATGCAGCGCAATCCGGTATCGTAGCCGCGTTTTTCGGCTTTTTCCAACGCTTCTTCGCTCACGCCCAAATGGCGGCATTCGGCGATAAACGCCGCACAATCCGCGTCTTTTTCGGCGCACGCCAACGCCAGCGGATGCTCCGGCGCAACGGCGCAAAAGGTCGCGCCAAACAGCGTATCGGGGCGGGTGCTATAACATTCCAGCGCATCGTCGCGCCCTTCCAGCGGCAAAAAAACCCGCGCCCCCTGCGAGCGTCCAATCCAATTTCTTTGCATCGTTTTAACTGATTCCGGCCACCCTTCCAAATTATCCAATTCTTCCAATAATTCATCGGCGTATTGCGTGATTTTCATAAAATACATTTCAATTTCGCGCCGCTCCACCGGCGCGCCGGAGCGCCAGCCGCAGCCGTCCACAACCTGCTCGTTTGCCAGCACGGTATTGTCCGCCGGGTCCCAATTGACCGTCGCTTTCTTTTTGTAAATCAACCCCTGCGCAAACAGGCGGGTAAAAAATTGCTGCTCCCAGCGGTAATATTCCGGCGCGCAAGTGGCGATTTCGCGCCGCCAATCCACCGCCAAACCGAGCCGTTTGAGCTGCGCGCGCATTTCGCCGATATTGCGGCGGGTCCAAACGGCGGGCGGAATATTGTTGTCAATGGCGGCGTTTTCGGCGGGCATCCCAAAAGCGTCCCAGCCGAGCGGTTGCAGCACATTGCGCCCCAGCATTCGTTGGTGGCGGGCGACCATGTCGCCGATAGTGTAATTGCGCATGTGTCCCATGTGCAGCCGTCCGGACGGATAGGGAAACATGGAGAGGCAGTAAAATTTTTCGCCCGGATGATTTTCTTCGGCGGCAAACGCGCGCGCTTCGTCCCACCGCTGCTGGACGCGCGGTTCAATTTCGGCAAAAGGATAACCGCCCGGAATGCTCATCTGTTAATTGCGTATTCGTCTGCAAAATAGCGAAACCGCAATTATATGCTTAAAACCCCCGTGCGCGGTATTTTCGGACATTTTCAACCCATTCCCGCTTCCCGTGCAAGCGAAATCCGCAACGGCGGCGCAAGCGAAAATCTGCAACGGAGTAGCGGAAATCTGCAACAAGGCAAGGAAAATCCGCAACAGCGGGCAAGCGGGAATCTGCAACGGCGGCGCAACTTGCCTCTCGTCTCTCCATTCCTGCGAAAGCAGGAATCTCTTTGCGGGCGGCGGATTTATTCCTTCGTTTAATATGGCGGCAAAAGCGGGAAAGTTGGGCGAATTAATATCCCGCAAATGACAAAAAGATTCCTGCTTTCGCAGGAATGGAAAATGTGGAGGAGGAAAATGTGAGAGGAAATGCTGGAAGCGGGCGGGTGCGGAATTAGATGCGGGAGCGGGTGTGGAAAATTAAGTATTTTCCGAAACGAGAGCAAGGATTAATTATTTTCCGATTTTTGCAATTTGCGCAAAATCTCCCGCGGAAAACCGGGGCCTTGGTATATTAATCCGGTGTAAATCTGTATTAAATCCGCTCCGGCATCTAATCGCGCGCGGGCGTCTTCGCCGCTCATAATTCCGCCCGCGCCGATAATCGCCGTTTTTGCGGGCAGTATTTTTCGCAAATCGCGGAGCATCGCAAGCGCGCGGGCGGTAAGCGGCGCGCCGGATAATCCGCCTTTTTCCGAAGCGGCGGGAAGGGCGGCGATTTCGGGCGGGCGCTCTTGCGTTGTGTTGCAGGCGATTACACCGTCAATGTTTTCGGCGGCGATAATTTCCGCGGCGGCGGCGAGGGATTCCGCGTCCATATCCGGCGATAATTTTACCGCCAGCGGCGCGCGCCGCCCGTGTTGCCGCGCCAAAGAATCGCGCTCCCGTACAACGGCGGAAAGCAGGTTTTGCAGCAAATCCGGTTTTTCCAATTCCCGCAAACCGGCGGTGTTGGGGGAGGAAATATTAAGCGTAAAAAAATCGCCGCCGGAGTATAACGCGCGCAACAATTGGCAATAATCGCCTGCCGCATCGGAAAGCGGCGTGGCGGCGTTTTTTCCCAAATTGACCCCGACAATAATATTCCGGTTGCGGCGGTTTGCCAAATGGCGCGCCGCCGCCGCCATGCCGCAATTATTAAATCCCATGCGGTTAATTAATGCGCCCGCTTGCGGCAGGCGAAAAATGCGCGGTTGCGGATTGCCCGCCTGCGGTTGCGGGGTGATTGCGCCGGTTTCTATAAAACCGAATCCGAGGGCGGAAAGCGCGTCGACCGAATCGGCGTTTTTGTCAAAACCGGCGGCGAGTCCGAGCGGGTTGGGAAATTGCAAACCCATCGCCGCAACGGGCAGGGCGGGCGGCGGCAACAGCGGGCGCAAAGCGGCGCGCAAACGCAGGGCGGCAAGCGCCGCTTGGTGCGCCGCTTCGGGCGGCAGGGCAAACAACAGCGGGCGCAGCAATTTATATTGTGCGCCGGGCATCAATAACGAGCAACAGCGATTTCACCAGCGAAGCGAGCGGAATGGCGAAAAATACGCCCCAAACGCCCCATAAATTGCCGAAGAAAATAATCGCCGCAAAAATCGCGACCGGATGCAATTTGACCACTCCGGAAAACAGCAACGGCACTAATACCTGCCCGTCAAAAGTTTGGATTAGGGCGTAAATTCCGACAATCCAAAAAAATGTCGCGTCCGCGCCGAATTGGATATACGCCAGCGCGACTACCGGAATCGTCACCGCAACCGCGCCGACAAAGGGAACAAAAACCGACAGCCCGATAAGGCACGCCAGCGAAAAAGCGTAATTCAATTCCAAAAACGCAAACGCCAGCCATGACGAAACGCCGATAACCGCCACTTCAATAAATTTCCCGCGGATGTAAGAGCCGAATTGCGCGTCCATGCTCTCCCACAATTCGCGGAAAATCGGGGTGGACGGGACATAGCGCGAAAGCGAGCGTATCAACGAATTTTTGTCTTTCAGCAAAAAGAAAACCAGCAGCGGGAGCAGGACCAAGTATAAAAACAGCGAAAATACATTAACCGCGATGCCCGCCAAATTGTTCAGCAAAAATTCGCCCCCGGCGGAAATCGTCTCGTTGGCGAGCCCGGCGATTTTCTTTTCCCAAGAATCAAAACCGGCGGGGAGGTATGCGCCCGCGCCTTCCAGCATGGAATTGAGCGCGCCGATAATGCCGGGCAAATCGTTCGCCGCCCCGCGCAGTTGCAGCGCAAACAGCGGCAACAGCCCGATGCTGATAAATGTCGCCGTCGCGCCGAATAAAACGCACAGCGAAGTCGCCGCGGCGCGCGAAACGCCGCGTTTTTCCAGCCGCTGCACCGCGCCTTCCAGCAAATAAGCGACAAGCAACGCGCCGAAAAGGGGCGCGACTTCGCCAGCGAAAAAGTGCAAAAAAAGAAAGACGGCGGCAAGAACCGCTAGCAATTTGTTAATATCCGAATTGCTGAAAACCGAGCTTAGCCAGCCGTTTAATCTTTGCAGCATGGAACGGGGAAAACCGAAAACATGTGCCGATTGTATACATTCGGGCGGCAAGCGCCAAATTTCCGCATTTTCGCCCCCGCAATTCCCGCCGCGAAAAAGTTTTGGAATTGCTTAAAACTAACGGAATTTCCGTCATTTTCTATGAATTGAATTATATTTTAATGAAATGCTTTTTATCTTTGTAAAAGCGGGAATCTCTTTGCCGTTTGCGGGGTTGAAACCGCCCGACTTTCCCGTTTTTGCCGCTATATTAAACGAAGGAGGAATCCGCTTGCGGTAAAAAGATTCCTGTCTTCGCAGGAATGACGAAGGAGTGCAGGAATGACGAGGGAGTGCAGGAATGACGGGCGGGGCGGGAATACGGGCGGGCAAGAATGGGGGGCGAGGTAGGAATGGCAGACGGCGGGGCGGGAATGGCGGGCGATGTGCAAAAATGGCGGCGGGCGGGGATGCGGGCGGATGCGGAATGGCGGGCGAGGCGTAGGAATTTGTTTGATGTTGATTCGGCAAGCGATGCGGGGCGGATGCGGAAATGACAAGCGGGGCGGGTTAAGATTTTCTTGCCGGTTGCGGGAAAAAAGGGATGTTGCATGCGGAAAGGCGGTAAAAAAACGGGGGCGGCGGTTTTTGGTTTTGTTCTTTTTTTTTCGGCAAAAGCGGCAAAAAAAATCTAAAAAATGGTAAAATAGCGGAAGTATTCCGGCGAAACGGAATACGCCAACGGAGACGCTATGAAATATTTGTTTGCCGCAGTTGTTGCCGTCGCCGCCGTTTTAGGCGGGGCGTGCGCTCCCGCCCGCCATTCTTTTGAAGACGAAGGGGCGTTTGACCCGGTTGAGCCGATTAATCGCGCCGTCTATGGATTTAACAAAAAAATAGACGCCGCCGCTTTGCGTCCGGCGGCAAAAATATACAGCGGTTTTCCGCCCCTGTTTCGCACGGCGGTGGAAAATGTGCTGTCCAATTTGGGCGAGCCGAAAAATATGGTAAATCACGCCCTGCAAGGACGCGCGGACGATACGGCGGGTTCCATGGCGCGGTTTGTGTTTAACAGCACTTTCGGAATCGGCGGGATGGCGGATGTCGCCCAAAGCATGGGTGTTCCCCGCGAAGAAAACGATTTCGGGCGGACGATTCGCAGTTATACCGGAAACGGCGGGGCGTATATTATGCTGCCGTTTTGGGGGCCGTCTTCGCTCGCCGATGCGCCCGGAGCCGCTGCGGATATTGCCGTTGCGCCCCAAACTTACGCCGAAAAATCCGTCCGCGCGGGCACCGGGGCGGCAAAAGCGACAATTGCGCGCGCCGAATTGTTGGAAGACGAATATCTGCTGGAAGGCGCATTGGACGAATATTCAATTGTGCGCGATGTGCGCGAAGAATTGCGCCGCCAAAATGTCCCCGCGTTGGTGTGGGATATTGCGGACAGATAAACGCCGCGCGGCGGGCGGTCATCTCGGGGCGTGGCGCAGCTTGGTAGCGCGCCTGGTTTGGGTCCAGGAGGCCGCAAGTTCAAATCTTGCCGCCCCGACCATGCGCCCGTAGCTCAACCGGATGGAGCATCGGCCTTCTAAGCCGGCGGTTGCAGGTTCAAGTCCTGCCGGGCGCGCAAATTCGCATGGTGGCTATAGCTCAGTTGGTAGAGCCCCGGATTGTGATTCCGGTTGTCGTGGGTTCGAGTCCCATTAGCCACCCCGTTTCGCCCGCCGCGTTTTCGCTTTTCCAAATTTCCAAATTCTAAAAATTCCAAAATCCTAAAACGATGAAACTCCAAAACCATTCTAAAACGATACGGGATTTTCGTTTTTGCGGAAACGGCAAAATTAAAAAAACGGCGGCGGCGGTTGTTTGCGTTTTACCGGCGGGATGAAAATTATGCGTAAAATATTTTGGCAAGCCGCCGCGCGCCCGTTTTACAAGTATAATTCTATTTTTATTTACTTTGGCGGCGCATGAACGATACGGAAAACTCAAAACAGCAGTGGGCGGTTTTTGACCGGGGCGGTTGTTTGCATTGCCTGCCCGTAGAAAAAAGCGGCGCGCGCGCGCTAACCGCCGTTGGCGGCGAAAAAATCCCGCGCCATTCCGTCTGGATGTTTGCCGCCGCCGATTGCGCTCCGTTGTTGCCCGAAGCGCGCGTCCGCGCCGAAACTTTGGATATTGAAAATATCTGGCGCGCCGCAAACGGCGAAACCGTTGACATTGAAGAATTGGCGCGCCGTAGCGGAGAGACGGATACGGCGGGCGTGTTGGCGGTGTTGCAGGCGGCGTTGGATAACCCCGCTTATTTTCGCCGCACGGCGGGAAAGTTCACCCCGGCGTCCGAAGAAATATTGCAACAAGCGCGCGCCGCGTTACGCCGCCGCGCCGCCGAAGCCGCCGAAGAACGCGGGCTTTTGGCGCAGTTGCGCGCCGGGAAACCGCCGCCGGAAGTCGCGCAAGCATGCAACGCGTTATTATGCGGCGAACATAAAAATACGGCGGTTTACCGCGCGGTCAAAAAAGTCGCCGGAGGCGAGCGCCACATTCCGGAATTTTTAGTCAAGTGCGGCGTTTGCGCCGATGCCGCGGAATGCTGGCGGCGGATTTTTGAACGCCGCTGGCCGCCCCGCCCGCAAAGCGAAACGCCCGCGCCTTCCGATTTGCCGGAAGCCCCCGCGCCCGCGTTTAGCGTGGACGAAGCCGGAACTTTTGAAGTAGACGATGCGTTTAGCGCGCGCGCCGAAGGCGGCGGCGTTTTTATTGCGGGCGTTCACATCGCCGTTCCGGCTCTGGATTTTTCTTTGTTCGCCGACGAAGAATACGAAGCGCGGCGGTTAATTTCCGTTTATTTTCCGGGCGAAAAACATCCGATGTTGTCCGCATCGCAAGTGGATTCTTTTTCCCTGTTGGCGGGCGGGGCGCGTCCGGCGTTGTCGTTGTATGCGCGGTTTAATCCGGCGGCGGGCGAAATCGGCGAAATGGAAACGCGGTTGGAGCGGGTGCGCATTAGCGGCAACTACCGCCCCGAAGATTTTGCCGCCGCCGTGCCGCCGGAAGTCGCGGCGGAATATAAAATGCTTTCCGATTTTGCCGCGCTGTTGCCGCCGTTGCCGGAGCGGGAGCGCGCCGGTTTTCGCATCACCGCATCGCCGCCGCAAGTCAAAACGGCGGCGCGTTCGGAAGTTTCGCTGTTGGTGGAAAAATTAATGCGTTTTATTAATGCCGCTTGGGGAAAACGGCTGGCGAAAGGGCGGGGCGGTTTGTTTCGCGCCGGCGGAAACATGTCGCTCCGTCCGGAAGCCGGGCATACTTACGCTTGGACCTCTTCGCCGTTGCGCCGTTACGCCGATTTGGCGAACCAGCGGCGGCTGTTGTATTTGTTAAAAAAAGCGCCGCCGGAAAATATTCATTGGCGGCGGCTGGCGCGCAATTTTTCCGCCCAACAAACGCAGGCGCGCCACTACCAGCATGTGATGGAGCGCCATTGGATTTTGCGCGCGCTGGAAGAATTGCCGCCCGGCGCGGTATTGGAAGGCGTCCGGCAAAAAAACGGCAAAGTGCGCTTGCGCGATTATCCGCTGGGCGGCGTGGTCGTCAACGGCGGCGCGCACAAATTGCCGCCCGACGCCGAAATACGCGTGCGCGTGCATGACATTAATATTTTTGGACGCAGCGCGCGGTTTGAAATATTATGAGGCGTTATGCTGTCGCCGGTTTTCCGGTGCGGCATTCGCTGTCGCCGTTAATTCACGCGCATTTTGCCCGCGCCGCGCAGCGCAATATTGTTTACGCCGCTTTTGCGCCGCCGCCCGAAAAGTTTGCGGAATTTGTCCGCGCGTTTTTTGCCGCCGGAGGGCGCGGATTAAACATTACCGCGCCGTTCAAAAAAGACGCGCTGCAAATTGCCGGACGCGCCAGCGCATTCGCCCGCCGCGCCGATGCGGCGAATGTATTAACCGCCGAAGAAAACGGAATCGCCGCGCACAACACGGACGGCGCGGGATTGATTAAAGACATGTCCAAAAATTGCGGCGTCCCGCCCGCCGGTAAAAAAATATTAATCGCCGGGGCGGGCGGGGCGGCGCGGGCGGCGGCGTTGGCGCTCGCCGAACAAGGCGCAAAAATTACCATTGTCGCGCGCCGTTTATCCGCCGCCGATTCTTTGGCGCAAACGGCGGGCGGGACGCCGGCGGAGTTTGCCGGTTGCGGCGGCGAATACGACATCGTCGTCAATGCAATTCCGGGTCAAAACGGCGAAACGCCTTTGCCGCATAAGGTGTTTTCCGGCGCGGCATTGGCTTACGATTTAAATTACGGCGCGGCGGCAATGCCGTTTTTGCAAGCCGCCGCAACGGCGCGCATGCGCGCGGACGGAATCGGAATGTTGGCGGAACAAGCCGCGCTTTCATTCGCGATTTGGGAAGGCATGATGCCGTCCACAAAAGGATTAATAAAAGATTTGCGCCGGCGCCAATCCGCCCCGTCCGGCGAATAACCGCCCCTTCCTCCTTGGGCGAAAGCCGCGCCCCGCCCGCTTTTCCGCCTCCTCTTTTATTTTTCCATTTCCTTTTTCACATTTTCATTCCTGCGAAAGAAGAATCTCTTTGCGGATAGCGGATTTGTTTCTTCGTTTAATATATTAGCAAAAGCGGGAATGTCGGGCGGATTTATATCCCGCAAGCGGCAAAGAGATTCCTGCCTTCGCAGGAATGACGGGTATTAAAAAGAAAGTATTAAAAAACATGCCATTCCCGCGAAGACGGGAATCCAAAAAGTTAATTTTGGCGGGCGGGTAAAATTGAAAGGCGGAGTCGGCATTTTGGATTTCCGCTTTCGCGGGAATGACGGGGGCGGGGTGGGAGTTGTTTTTTTATACGCGGCAAGCGTAAAAATATTTTCGTTTTTGCGGGAATGGCATGAATGACAAGCGCGGAGCGTTGTTGAAAATTGTTGCGGGCGGTTTTTGTTATTTTTTTTCGCCTTTTATTTGCCGATGCAAAAACGCGAAAATATTTCGCCTAATAATTTTTCGTCGTCAAACGCGCCGGTTAATGATGCGGCGGCGTCTTGCGCGGAAGACAGCCATGCGGCGGCGATTTCGGCGTGCGCGCCGCATTCGGCGGCGGCGGCGATGCAGCGCGCGCCTTCTTTTAATGCCGCGACATGCCGTGCGCGCGCCGTCCACGGCGGGGCGGAATCGCCCATTCCCGCCGCTTCGGCGATGGCGGCGCGCAATTCTTCCACGCCTTCGCCGGTTTTGGTGGAAACATATATTGCGCCGTTGCGACGTCCGGACGGGATATTGCGCGCGTCCGTTTTGTTTTGCACTTCCAAAACTGCGCCTTTTATCGGAATGCCGAGCGGCGCGTTTTCGCCCGCGCGCACCCACAAAACAATGCCGGCGTTTTCCGCCGCCCGCCGCGCGCGCGCGATTCCTTCTTTTTCAATATCGCCCGCATTGCCGCGCAATCCGGCGGTGTCGGCGAGGCGCGCGCTGACGCCGCAAACGGCGATGTCGCGCGCGATTAAGTCGCGGGTTGTGCCGGCGGCGGCGGAAGTAATCGCCGCGTCTTCGCCGCATAAGCGGTTAAATAAAGACGATTTGCCGACATTCGGCGCGCCGACAATCGCCGCCGTAATGCCGCTTGCCAGCCGCGCGCCTTGTTCGCATTGCGCCAAAAATTGCGCCGCGTCTTGTGCCAGCGCAATCGTGCGGGCGGCAAAATCCCGCGCCGCGCCGGTTTCTTCGTCGGCAAAATCCAGCGCCGTTTCCATGTCGGCGCGCAAGGCGGCAATCGCCGCGGAAAGTTTTTTTGCCCGCGCCGAAAACGCGCCGCTCATGGAGTTTGCCGCGGCACGCGACACGGCGGCGTTGTTGGCGTTGATTAAATCGGCGACCGCTTCGGCTTGCGCCAAATCCATTTTGCCGTTCAAATATGCGCGCAGGGTAAATTCCCCCGCTTCCGCCGGACGCGCGCCGAGTTCCAAACAACGCGCCAAAACGCCCGCCAATACCGCATCGCCGCCGTGTCCGTGCAATTCCAAAATATCCTGTCCGGTAAAAGAATGCGGCGCGCGAAAATACAAACAAACGCCCGCGTCCAAAATGCTTCCGTCCGCGGCGGTAAATTTTTCATAACTTGCATGGCGCGGAGGCGGCGGTTTTCCGGACGCCAAAACGCCGCGCGCTACCGGCAAAACATCGCCGCCGGAGATGCGGATAATTCCAATTCCCCCCGCGCCCGCCGGCGTTGCGACTGCGGCGATAAGGTCAGTTCCCGCCTTTGGCACGGGCGAGCGCGCGGGTGATGTGCCATTGCTGGGCGATGGACAACAGCGTGTTGACCAGCCAATACAACACCAGCCCGGCGGGAAAAAACAAACTAAACGCGGTAAAAAACAGCGGCATGACTTTTAACACCATCGCCTGCGTCGGGTCGGGCGGGGCGGGGGATAATTTTGTCTGCACAAACATCGCGCCGCCCATTAGCAACGGCAATACAAAATACGGGTCGGACGCGGACAAATCTTCAATCCACAAATAAAACGGCGCGTGGCGCAATTCTACGCTGCCTAAAATCACCCAATACAGCGCGATAAAAACCGGGATTTGCAACAACACCGGCAGGCAGCCGCCGAGCGGGTTTATTTTTTTCTCGCGGTAAAGCGCCATCATCGCCTGCTGCATTTTTTGTTTGTCTTCCTTGTGCGCTTCCTGCAAATTTTTAATGCGGGGCGAAAGTTCTTTCATGCGCGCGATGGAGCGGTAGGAAACGGACGCCAGCGGATAAAACGCAAGCTTGATTAAGAAAGTTAGAAAAATCACCGACAGCCCCCAATTTGCGGCGAAGCTTTGGACGAACGCCAGCAGTTTAAACAACGGCACGGCGATAATCGTAAGCCAGCCGTAATCCACCACTAGGTGAATCCCCGGCGCGGTGTTGTCTTCGTTTAAGGCGTTGAGAATTTCCTGTTCCTGCGCCCCGGCAAACAGGCGCATCTCCAGCGTTTTGCTTTCGCCCGGGGCGATTTCGCCGAACGGCGCGATGACGCCGATGCGCGCCGGTGCGCCGTCGTTTGCCGCGCGCATAAAATATTCGCGCTGGACGCCGCCGGACGGAAGCCAAACGGCGGCGAAATAACGCTGGATAAAACCAATCCATCCGTCTTCGCTTTTTTGCGTAAACGAATCTTCGCCGATGTCTTCGTAAGCGGTTTTTTGGAATTTCTGCGCGTCCGTAAATTGCGCCGCGCCGAAAAACGAAGGCAAAAAAGAGGACTCTTGTTCGGACAATACGCCGTTGTGAAATAGTTGAAAATATCCTTTCGGCGAAACGGCGGACTCGCCGGTGTTTTGCGCTTCCATTTCCAAACGGATAATATAATCGCCGCGCGCAAAAATGTAGCGTTTGATCAAACGGATGCCGCCGCTTTCCGCCGCTAGCGCAAGGGTGAGCAAATTATCGTTTTCGCCGCCGAGAGCGCGGGGCGCGGACGGGTTTAACAAAGTATAGGCGGAGCGGTGGTCGGGCAAATTTTCCGCGCCGATTAAACCGCTTTGCGCGCCGTGGCGGCGCGCGCCGTCTTCCAGCAGGGCAAAGTATTCGCCGCTTTCGTTGGCATGGTTTTTGAGTTGCAAACTAACAAGGTTGCCCCCGTCCGCCCCGATGGACGCCAGCAGCCAGTCGGTTTCCGCGCGGAGGGTTTCGCCGCCGCCTGCGGGCGTTTCGGTGGCGGGCGATTCGGCGGAGGCGTTGAGCGTTTGGGTGGGGACGGGCGGAGCGTCCCCTTCGGCGGGCGCAAAAGCGGCGGGGGCGGAGGAGGGATTGCCGTTGGGGGGCCATTTTTCCCACCGCTGCCACAGCACGAGCATGGAGTAAAGCAAAACGCCGATGCAAACTAAGCGTAGAATATCGTTCATGTAGTTTCGCTAATTTTGGCGAAAAGGCGGGCGCATTCCAATTTTGCTTCGTCCGCGTTTTTGGGGGGCGCGAGAAGGGAAAGAATCATGTCCGCCGCAGGGAGTTTATCGCGCCATTGCTGGCGAAAATGTTCGCGCGCCATGCGGCGCAGGCGGTTGCGGCGGACGGCGAGGCGGACAATTCGTTTGGGAACGACAACGCCCAAACGCGCCGCGCGGTTCCGGTTTGGCGCATAACGCAACTGCCAGCCGCCTTCGGATATTTTTTTTCCGATGCGCGCCGTCCGCGCAAATTGCGCCCGCCGGGATAAAAAAACGCGGCCGTTCAAACGGCCAGCCGTTTGCGGCCTTTGCGGCGGCGGGCGTTAAGAATCGCGCGTCCGTGGCGGGTGGCCATGCGGGAGCGAAAACCATGCCGGCGCTTGCGGCGAATGTTGGAAGGTTGGTAAGTTCGTTTCATGGGATTATTTGTTGCGGGCGAAAAACGCCATTATACCAAATTAACCGCAAAATCAACATACCAAAACCGCGCCCCGCCCAAAAAGGCGAAAAATAACGCGCCCCGAAAATGCGCCCCGGAGACGGCTTGAACGTCCAACCTTTCCCTTAGGAGGGGAATGCTCTATCCAATTGAGCTACCGAGGCGGGGGGTTATTATGCCATACCCGTTTACGCCGGATTGGCGGCAAAGGCGCGCGGAAACGCCGCATAGCCGCGCGCGAATTCTTCCGCGCCCAATGCGCGCCGCCCCTCGCGCTGCAAACAAAACAACGCCAATACGCCGCGCCCGCAGGCGACGGCAATCCCGCCCCGTCCGGCGGACAATACCGCGCCGGGCGGGGCGTTTGTTTCCGCAGCGCTTTCGGCGGTTTCGGCGGCAAAAATCTTAACCCGCGCGCCGTCCAAAAAAGCAAACGCGCCGGGGGCGGGGGCAAACGCCCGCACTTGCCGCGCCAAAATATCCGCGGCGGCGGTAAAATCCAGCGTCCGGTCGGCGGCGGAAATTTTTTTTGCATATGTCGCGAGTTGCGGATTTTGCGGAATCGGCGGCGGATTATCGCGCAATGTTTTCAACAACAAAGACGCGCCCGCTTCGGCTAATATTTCGTGCAACGCGCCGCCGGTCATGGCGGGCGAAATCAGAATCGTCTGCTGCGTCAAAATATCGCCGGCGTCCAATTCTTCGCCCATTTTTATTATGGTGACGCCGGTTTTTTCGTCCCCGGCGAGCATCGCGCGCCACACCGGCGCCGCCCCGCGCCAGCGCGGCAACAGGGACGGATGAATATTAAACGCGCCCAACCGGGCGGAATCGCACACCGCGGACGGCAACAGCGCGCCGTAATCGCAGGCGATGATAGCGTCCGCGGAAAGGCGGACGGCTTCGGCGTTTGCCGCCGCCGCTTCCGTTTCCGCCAACGGCAAAGACAGGGCGCGGGCGGCTTCGGCGAGGGGGACGGAGACGGGGCGCATTTTGCGTCCGGAAGGGCGCGGGGGCGGGCAAAATACTTTAACGATTTGATGCGCGGCGGCGAGTTTTTGCAGCGCCGGGACGCCGAATTGTCCCGCGCCAAAAAAGATAATTTTTAACATGCGCGGGTTCAGCCGTCTTTTTGCAGTTTTAAATATTTGGCGAGCAGCCGTCCTTTTCTGAGGCGGCTTAAATGGTCAATAAACAGCGCGCCGTTGAGATGGTCAATTTCGTGCTGCAAGCAAGACGCGAGCAATCCTTCGGCGCGCACTTCGTATTCCGCGCCGTCCAAATTTAACCCGGCAACGCAAACGCGCGCGGGGCGGCGGACGGGGGCGGAAATCCCCGGCATGGACAGGCAACCCTCTTCGCGCACGGCGGTTTCGGCGGCGGAAAAAACGATGCGCGGATTGAAAAATACGAGCGGCGGCGCGCCCGCTTCTTCGGGGGCGGCGACAATCAGGCGCAGCGGGCGGCTGATTTGGGGCGCCGCCAAACCGATGCCGTTGGCGGCGCGCATCGTTTCCAGCATATCGCGCGCGAGGCGTTTTAGCCCGGCATCGGGCGCGGGCGTTGCTTTGGCGCGGGCGCGCAAAACGGGCGCGGGATATTTGATAATCGGCAAAACGGACATTTCGGGTAAAATATTAACATTATGGAGCGCGATTTGGAACTTAAGGAATGGATAATGCTTTCCATGGCGAAAGGCGTAGGCCCCGTCGCCATGCGGAAATTGCTTGACGAATTCGGCGCGCCCGCCGCCGCGCGCCGCGCCTCCGCCGCCACGCTGGAAAAAATCGTCCCCAAAGAAACCGCCCGCAACATCAAAAACCCGCCGCCCGCGCACGAAAAAACCGCCGCCGCCGCCGGCGAGTGGGCGCGGCGGGACGGCTGCTACATCATTACTTTGAACGACAAGCGGTATCCGTTTGCCCTGCAAAATATCCCAAACCCGCCGATGACTTTGTATGTGCGCGGCGCGCCGCAGGCGCTTTTGGAGCGCCCGCTAATCGCCGTTGTCGGCAGCCGCAGCGCGTCCCCGGCGGGAGTTAACAACACGGAGATTTTCGCCCGCTCCCTGTGCGAATCGGGGGTTAATATTGTCAGCGGTTTGGCGGAAGGCATAGACGCGGCGGCGCACCGCGGCGCGCTTCTCGGCAAGGGCAAAACGGTCGCCGTTTTTGGCACCGGCATTGACATTATTTATCCGAAACACAACCGCACTTTGGCGATGGATATTGTCAACCAAGGCGGCGCATTAATCAGCGATTTTCCGCTCGGCACGCCGCCGTTAAAAGAAAATTTTCCAAGCCGCAACCGCATTATCAGCGGCTTGGCAAAAGGATGTTTAGTCATGGAAGCGACCAAAAAAAGCGGCTCGCTGGTTACCGCTTTGTTGGCGGCGGAGCAGGGGCGCGAAGTATTCGCCGTGCCGGGTTCCATCAATGCGCCGCTGCACCGCGGCTGCCACAAATTAATTAAAGAAGGGGCGAAACTTGCCGAAAATATTAATGACATTTTGGAAGAATTAAATTTAACGCCGCGCGTGCGCGAGTTGTTGCCGCCGCCGCCGGAAGCGGGCGAGTTGCTGGGTTTTGTTGATTTTGAGCCGACCGCGCTGGATGCGATTGCGGAGCGCAGCGGACTCGCCGCTTCTGATTTGCTCGCCGATTTGCTCGCGCTGGAAATGGAAGGCAAAATTGTTTCCGCGCCGGGCGGCGGATACCAGCGCGTATAATTTTGTAATGCCCGCGCAAACTCCAAACCAAACCGCACAGCAATTGCGCCGTTTTCAACCGCGTTTATCCGCCGCCGCCAACGCGCAAAAACGGCGCGGCGCGGTATTGCAACATTGGCGCAAGATTCCGCAAGCGTTGCGGCAAATATTGGCGCGGACAATTCTCCCGCATTTACGCCGCGGTTTGCCGCAAAAATTTTCGCCGGTATTTTCGCGCGCGTTGCGTTTGTTGTTGTGCTTGCTGTTGTTGCCGCCGGTTGCGGGGGCGGAGGGGTTGCCGCCGGATGTGCGCGCGCTGATGAAAAAACACCGCATCTCGCCCGCCCGCGCCGGGATTGTTATTAAACGCGCGGGCGGCGAAGTTTTACTCTCGCACCAAACGGATAAAATATTTAATCCGGCGTCGCTGGCAAAGTTGCCGCTGGTGTTTGCCGCGTTTGATATTTTGGGACCGGCGCATAAATGGCGGACGGTTTTTGCGCGCGCGGGCGAAATACAAGACGGCGTGTTGCGCGGCGATTTAATTATCGCGGGCGGCGGCGACCCGTATATTACGACGGAGCGGTTTTTGTCTTTTGTCGGCAATTTGCGCAGCCGCGGCATTCACACAATTGAAGGCGATTTAATTATTGACGATACTTTTTTTCAATTCATGCCGCACGACCGGGCGGCGTTTGACGGCGCGGCGTTTAAAACATACAACGCGGGCGGCGGCGCATTGGTGGTAAATTGGGGGGCGCAGCGGGTCGCGTTTTTGCCGGAAAAAAACGGCGTCCGCATATACGCCGACCCGCCCAACGACAATTTTATTATTGACGGCAAAAAAGTGCGCGCCGGAAAAACCCGCTGCCGAAACTGGCGCGGGCGCATCATAGAACGCTACCGCGGCGACGGGTTGCAAATGACGCTGGCGTTGCGCGGCAAGTATTCCCCGCGTTGCGGCGAACAATCGTTCAATACTTCGGCGCTGGACCATGCGGCAAACGCGGCGGGCGTTTTCGGCGCGATGTGGCGCAACTTGGGCGGCGTTTGGAACGGCAAATGGAAAACCGCCCCGCGCCCGCCGCAGGCAAAAGACATCGCCGTTTTTGAATCGCCCGCGCTCGCCGTTATCGCCGCGGCGATGAATAAATACAGCAATAATATTATGGCGCGCAACATGTTTGTTTCGCTTTCCATGCAAAACGGCGCGCCCCCGCATACCGAAGGCGCGGCGCGCGAAGTTTTTAACCGCTGGATGCGCGCGCAAAATATTCAAGGCGAATTTTTTATGGACAACGGCAGCGGCTTGTCGCGCAAAGGGCGCATGTCGGCGGGGCAGCTGGCGGCGTTAATGGAAGGCGTATTGGCGCATCCGATGCGCGCCGAAATTACTTCGTCCCTGCCGATTTTGGGCGTGGACGGCACCCTCAGAAAACGCCTGCGCAAAACCGCGGCGGGCGCGGGACATCTCAAAACCGGCAGCTTGCGCGGCGTCAAAAACATCGCCGGATTTTTGCGCGGCGCGGGCGGCGAAGACATTATTTTTATTTGCATGCTGGAAAAATCCGGCGCGCGCGCCAAACCTTTCCAAGACGCGTTAATGAAATGGGCGTTGCGGCAAAAAGGTTTATAATCCGGCAATGAAACCCAAAAAATGGTCGCCGCGTTTTTCCGCCCCGCTGGACGCGCGGCTGGCGCGGTTTAATGCATCCGTCCGCTTTGACCGCCGCCTCGCCGAATACGACATCGCCGCCTCGCTGGCGCACGCCGACATGCTCGCCGCGCAAAATATCATCACCGCCAAAGACGGGCGCGCCATCGCCCGCGGATTAAAAGAAATCCAAAAAGAAATTCGCGCCGGAAAATTCGTCTGGCGCGAAGAGGACGAAGATGTCCACCTAAACATAGAACGGCGGCTGGTGGAAAAAATCGGCGACGCCGGAAAACGGCTGCATACCGCGCGCTCGCGCAACGACCAAACCGCCGCCGATTTGCGCCTCTTCGTGCGCGATGCAATTGACCGCCTGCGCGAATCCCTCGCGGACGCGCGGCGCGCGCTTTTGGAACAAGCGGAAGCCAACGCCGAAACTTTAACCGCCGGCATGACGCATTTGCAAATCGCGCAGCCGGTCATTTTCGGACACCATCTTTTGGCTTACGAAGACATGTTGCGGCGGGACAGCGAAAGGTTTGCCGATTGCCGGCGGCGGCTTAATGTTTCGCCTTTGGGCGCGGGCGCATTGGCGGGAGTCGGTTATCCGATTGACCGGCGGCGCACGGCAAAATCTCTCGGGTTTTCCGGCATCTGCGAAAATTCCATGGACGCCGTTTCCGACCGCGATTTTGCCGTAGAATTCGCCGCCGCCGCCGCGTTATTGATGGCGCATTTATCGCGTTTTTGCGAAGAAGTTATTTTATGGTGTTCGCCGCCTTTCGGCTGCATCTCGCTGGACGATTCGTTTTGCACCGGCTCGTCCATTATGCCGCAAAAGAAAAACCCGGACGCGGCGGAATTAATTCGCGGCAAAACCGGGCGGGTTGCGGGCGCGCTTGCCGCGTTGTTAATGTTAATGAAAGGACAGCCGCTCGCGTATAACAAAGACAACCAAGAAGACAAAGAAGCGGTTTTTGACTGCGCGGATACGGCGCAGGAGTGCGCGGTTATTTTTGCCGCAATGGTGCGCGCGATGCGGGCGGACGCCGCCAAAATGCGCGCGCTTTTAGATTCCGGCTATCCGACCGCGACGGAGCTTGCCGATTATCTAACCGCAAAAGGCATGCCGTTTCGCGATGCGCACGGCGCGGTAGGCGCATTAGTGCGCAAGCTTTCGGCAAGCGGGCGGCGGCTGGAAGAATTGACTTTGGAAGAATTACGCCGCCACGCGCCGCTTGCGGACGGCGGCGCATTGGCGGCATTGCGCCCCGAAAACGCGGCGCGCGCGCGCAACCACGAAGGCGGCACCGCCCCCAAAGAAGTGCGCCGCCAAATCGCCCGCCGCAAAACCGCCCTCGCCCGCGAAGAAAAAGCCGCCAAAAGTTAAAAAGGAAAAATATCCTCGTCCCTACGCTCCGGCGTTGGAATGCATACCGGCGGCGTCCCGCCGCCTTTCGCCGCAAAATCATAAGCCGCAAATTCCGCCATTCCCCCCATGTCATTCCTGCGAAAGCAGAAATCCAGTTCTTTCCGCAAAGCGGAAACACATGCCGCCAACGGCAAAAGAGCGGCTTGCGCCGCTGGTCTGGATTCCTGCCTTCGCAAGAATGACATGGTTTTATGGAAATGGTTAAGCGGTTTGCGGTTTGCATCGCCTTCTGCTCGCCCCTGATTAAAATCGGGGGCGAGCAGTAGAATCGCGCGGACAAACCGCGGAATAACCGCGTTTTGCCGCGGGCGGTTTATCCCCCCGCGCCGTAATACATTCGCTTAAAACCGCGCACCGGCAAAAATAGTTTTTTGGAATAATCGGGCGTGTAGCGGTATTTTTTGATTTTGCGCGGATTGAACGGAATATTAATTTCCGCCCGAAAAACTCCCGCGCTTTTGTTGCCGTAGCTTTTTCGCCAAGATGCGCGCAGCTTTAACCATTCGCGCGGTTGGTAGTTTAACGAAGCGTTGTAAATCGCGGCGTATTGGCCGGCTTTTGTTTTGCTTTGCCAATACGATACTTTCCCCGCGGCATTAACCCGCGAAGTAAAATTGATATTTGCGCTCATGTCGCCGCCGGACAAAACCCGCCCCGTCCCGGCGTAATACGCCGCCGCCGCTTTGCCGTATTTTCCCGCATAATCGCCGCCGACCAAAAAGCGCGAACCGCCGGAAACATCCCGCTGCCAAAATCCCCAATAGCCCGCCATGCCGCCAAACCACGAATCCATATCCGCTTTGCGCCGCGCGATGCCGAAGCGCAAATCGTGCCGGTCGGTTTTGCCGTCCCGCCATTTTGTAACGCCGCCTTGCCACATAAAATGTTTGGCGGGAATAACCGCGTCAAAATCTCCGGCAAAAGTGCGGCTGGATTTGGAAAAGCGGATGCGGTTGACGGCGGAGAAATTATCGCCGAATATTTTTTTGCCTCTGGCATCGGCAAGTTTGGCGACATCTTTAATAATTTTCGCCGTTTGGTCGCCGGCGTAGCAGTGAAAGATTTTAGCGCACGCCAAAGCGGGCGTTGCCGCCCCCGCTCCCGCCAGCGCCAAAATCGCCGCCAAAACCCC
>JBPCWY010000213.1:0-6399 GCA_051009035.1 Gammaproteobacteria bacterium | reverse complement strand
CGCATGTTTTCGCCATGTCAAAAAATGGCTGGGCGGACGCAAACGAAGCGCGGAATAAAACAACTTCGCCCGCCGTTTTGGTAAAATTTCCCATCGGTAAAATTTTCCATACTTTCCATTCCCGCTTTTTTTTCGCATTGAAATATATTTTGGCGCGAAAGAAAATATCCCAAATATCCCGGATACCTAAAATACTCCAAATACCAAAAATAACAAAAAAATATTCTCCATTCCCGCTTTCGCAAGAATGGAAAATAAGGGGGCGTTTCGGCGGCGTCCGTTCCGATAAATCCCCGTAAATTCCAATTTTCGCCGGGGCGGCGGGCGGCGGGGGAAATGCGGGGGTGCGTATTGGGGCGCATTTCGGCTATAATGCCGTTATGCTGAAAAGTTATTTTTGTAGCAGGAAGTGGGCGTTGTGGGCTTGGGGAGGTTTTGCGTTGCTCGCCGCTTTGGTGGTTTTGGAAGTTTGGGTTTTGGTCTGGATAAACGGCTGGTATCGCGAAACTTGGGATTTTTTGCAAACGCCGCAGCCGTTATTGCAGGAAGCCGTGCAGGATTCTTCCGCCGACTGGGACAAACCGCTGCCCGATTCCGCAACGGATTCGTCGGGCGAAAGCGCGGCGACTCTCGCCGGTTTGGGGCGCGCCGAAATCGCCCGCTTTTGGAGTTTGGTGCTGGAATTTTGCTACATCGTTTTTCCGTTTATTTTGCTGCGCGCGTTTAACGGATTTTTCGCCCGCCATTACGCCTTTCGCTGGCGGCAGGCGATTACTTTCGCCTACCTGCCGCTGTGGGAAAAAACGGAGCATGAAATTGAAGGCGCATCGCAGCGGTTGCAACAAGACCCGGAGCGGTTTGCGCGGATTGTAGAATCGCTCGGTTTGGGGGTGCTTCGCGCGTTGTTGACGCTGTTTGCGTTTGTGCCGATTTTGTGGTCGGTCAGCGCGGAAATTATGGAAAGATTCGCCGCCGCCGAAGGGCTTGCCAACGCGCCGTTTGAATTGCCGTTTTTGGAATGGACGGCGATGACTCCGGCGTCTTTGGTTTTAGTGGCGGTATTGCTCGCCATCGGGGGGACGGCGATTTCGTTTTTGGTGGGGATTAAACTTCCCGGGCTGGAATACAATAATCAAAAAGTGGAAGCGCGTTTTCGCAAACGGCTCGTTTATTCCGAAGACGACAAAAGTTTCGCCGCCATCCCGCCGATAACGGAATTATTTACCGGCTTGCGGTTTAATTATTTCCGCCTGTTTATGCATTATTCTTATTTTGCATTGTGGGCGACATGGTTTACGCAGACGATTATTATCGCCGATTTAATTTTAATCGGCACCGGAGTCGCATTGGGCGTCATCACCCTCGGGTTTCTAAACCAAATCTCGCACGCGTTTTCCAAAGTAGCGGAAAGCTTGGCGTATTTTGTAGACAACTGGACGACGGTGACGGAATTAATGTCGGTGGTCAAACGGCTGCGCGAATTTGAACAAAATATCGGCTACGCCAAAGGCGGCGCGCCCGTTGTGGAAGGGGCGCAAAAATTATAATCCGATGGAAGACCTCCGCCGTTTGCGCGCGGTTTTGGGCGCGGATAAAAACGCCGGACGCGCCGAAATTGTCGCCGCCTACCGCCGCCTTGCCCGGGACATGAAAATGTTTTTTTGCACCGCGCCGCGCCGTTTTTCCGCGTTATTTTTTCGCGCACAAAACTTTGCCGCAAAATATTTTTTGGCAACGCAAAATATTCGCGCGCAAAATTTCATGGCAATATATTTTCCGATGGCGCAATTTTGTCGCATGGAAAATTTTGTTAAAAAGTTTTTTCCGGCAATGCAAAAGAGCCGCGCGAAAAAAACGGCGGCAATGCAAAATTTTTCAACAGCGCAATTTTTTTTAACGACGCAATACCCGGCGGCGCAATTTTTTTCCGCGGCGCGATGCGTTTGCGTCCCGCAACGATGAGCGCGTTTGCCGCCGCATTTTCCGCTCCCGCCAAAAAAGCGGCGCTGGTTTCTTTTATCACCGCCGGATTTCCGCGCGCCGATTCCACGCCCCGCATGATGGAATCGCTCGCCGCCGCCGGCGCCGATGTTTTGGAAATCGGCATGCCTTTTTCCGACCCGTCCGCGGACGGTCCGGCGATTCAACGGGCGAATGAAACGGCGCTGCAAAACGGCATGACGCTCGCCAAAACATTGGAAGCGGTCGCCGCATTTCGCGCCGCCGGCAACGATACGCCGGTGGCATTAATGGGATACGCCAACTCGGCGTTAAATTGGCGCGGCGGCGTTGCCGGTTTTGGCGCGGCGGCGCAAGCGGCGGGGGTGAACGGGCTCATCATCGTAGACCCCGCCGATGACGAGCGGGCGCAATGGCGGGACGCGCTTAACGCTTCCGGAATAGAGATGATAAATTTAATCGCGCCGACAACTTCCGCCGCCCGTTTGGGGCGGTTGGCGGCGGAATCGCAAGGGTTTGTTTACGCCGTTTCATTAAAAGGCGTTACCGGTGCCAAACACATGGACGCGGAAGCGGCGGGGGAATTAATTAACGCGGCGCGGCGGGCGGCAAAAACGCCCGTGGCGGCGGGTTTTGGCGTGCGCACTCCGGCGCAGGCGCGCGCTTTGGGGGAATTGGCGGACGGAGTTGTTGTTGGCAGCCGCATCGTGGAAGCGGCGGAAACGGCGGCGCAAAACGGCGAAGACGGAATCGCGGCGGCGGCGGCGGTAGTCGCCGAGCTTGCCGCCGCGCTTAAATCTTCGCCGGCGGAAGGCGCGGCATGAACTGGTTTACCGATATTTTGCCCGGCATTAAAAAGAAAGCGCCGCCGCCGCCCGAAACTGCGGGCGAGTGGGAAAAATGCCAAAAATGCGAAACGCAGGCGCACGGCGAACAACTGCGAAAAAACGGCTGGGTTTGCGCCAACTGCGATTACCACCACCGCCTGACCGCCGCCCAGCGCGCGGAAACCGTGTTTGACAAAACGCCGCCGCCGGAAGAGTTTGCCGCCGGCGTCCGCTCCGTGGATTTCTTAAATTTTTCCGACAACATGCCCTATAAAGAGCGGCTGCAAAAAGCGCAAAACGGCGATGCGCGGCGCGAATCGGCGGCGGCTTACCGGGGGCGAATCGGCGGGCGGGAAGCGGTTGCGGTGATTTTTGATTTTACTTTTATGGGCGGCTCCATGGGCAGCGTGGCGGGCGAACGTTTTGTGCGGGGCGTGGAAAAAGCGGCGGATTTAAACCTGCCGTTTATTTCTTTCACGGCGTCCGGCGGCGCGCGCATGCAGGAAGGCATGGTGTCGCTTTTGCAAATGGCGAAAACAACGGCGTCGCTCGCATTGCTTGCGCGGCGCGGTTTGCCGCATATTAATGTTTTAACCGACCCGACGACCGGCGGCGTGGCGGCGAGTTTCGCCCTCATCGGCGATATTATTCTCGCCGAGCCGGACGCGCTGATTGGGTTTGCCGGACCGCGGGTGATTAAAGAAACGGTGCGCGAAGAATTGCCCGAAGGTTTTCAGCGCAGCGAATTTTTATTGGAACGCGGCGCGGTGGACATGATTGTAGACCGCCGCGAAATGCGCAAAACATTGTCGCGGTTGCTCGCCGTATTAGCCCCGCCGAATGGAAAATAACCGCCCGTTTGAGTCCGGCACCGTTGCCGAATGGCTGGAAGTTTTAGCCGCCCGCCATCCCGTTGAAATTGACTTGGGACTCGCCCGCGTTGAAACGGCGCGGCGCGCGCTGGATTTAAATTTAACCATGCCGGTCGCCGCGGTCGGCGGCACCAACGGCAAAGGTTCGGTTTGCGCGATGTTGCATGAAATGCTGCGCGCCGGCGGGACGCGCGCGGGCTGCTACGCTTCGCCGCATGTCATGCAATTTAACGAGCGGATTTGCGCGGACGGCGCGGCGGCGGACGACAAAACTTTGCTCGCCGCGTTTGCGCGGGTGGAACAAACGCGCGCCGCCTGCGGCGTATCGCTGACTTATTTTGAATTTATTACTTTGGCGGCGGCGCATATTTTTGCCGAAGCAAAATTGGACGCGGCGGTTTTGGAAGTGGGATTGGGCGGGCGTTTGGACGCGGTTAATATTTTTTCGGCGGATGCGGCGGCGGTGACGAATATCGGGCTTGACCACGAAGAATTTTTGGGAAGCGAGACGGACGGAATCGCGCGCGAAAAAGCCGGGATTTTTCGGCGCGGACGCCCCGCCGTTATCGGCGACCCAAACGCGCCCCCCGCGCTTCTTGCGGAAGCGGAAAAAGCGGGGGCGGAAGTTATTCTTGCCGGACGGGAATTTAAAACCGAGCGCGCCGGAAACGCGTGGCACTACCGCGGGCGGCGCGATTTATTTAATCTTCCCGTCCCGGCGATGCGCGGCGCGCACCAAATTGCCAACGCCGCATGCGCGATTGCGCTTTTGGAAAATTTGCCGGAAGAATTGTGGCCCGGCACCGGGGCTGTGCGGCGGGGATTGCACGCCGCCGCCGCGCCGGGGCGGGCGCAGGTGTTGCCCGGGCTTCCGGCGCGGGTGTTGGATGTCGCGCATAATGCGGCGGCGGCGGCGGCGTTGGAGCGGATGCTGTTTGATATGGGTTATTTTCCGCGCACGGCGGCGGTTTGGGGGATGCTGGCGCGCAAACGCCCGGGCGATTTTGTGCGGGCGTTAAACCGGCGCGTGGATAGGTGGTATGCGGTTTGCCCGGAAGGGGGCGATGTTTCCGCCGAAACGCTGGCGGCGGCGGCGGAAGACGCCGGCGGCAAAGCGGAGGCGTGCGCTTCCATGGCGGAAGCGGAAGCGCGGGCGCGGGATTATTGCGGCGGCAGTGGTAGAATTGTAATAACCGGCTCCTTTACGACGGTCGCCGATTATATGCGGCATGTGTCCCATGAATGAAAAAACCAAAAAAACTTCCGCGGAAGAAAGCGAACAAGAAGCGCAAGAGGCGCGGCGGCAATATTGGCGCCGGGTGCGCCGCCGTTTTGTCGGCGCGGCGGCGGTTGCGCTACTGATTGGGTTGCTGTGGCAACTCGGCGGCAATCCGCGCGCGCCGAAAATATCCCCCGCGCCGTTGCCGGAAAGCGCATGGGAACCGCTTGCGCCCGCGGAAGAATTGGCGGATGTCGCCGAAAATTTGGACGACACGGATGATATTTTAAATTTTCCGGAAATATTTCCCGGCGCGGAAGAGGAGAATCTTTCCGGCGGGGAGGTTGATTCTTCCAGCGGCGAAGAAACTTCCAACGGCGAAGAATCAAACGCCGCAAACGCCGCCGCAAACGCCGCGCCGGGCGAAGAAGAAATTCCCGCCGCGGAACAATCCGTCCCGGAAAACGAAAACGCCGTTGCGGACGGTTCCGATTCTGATTCCGCCGTTGAAATTAAAACTGAAATTGAAACCGAAACTGAAACTGAAATTGAGTCCGAAACCGCAACGGATGCGGACGCGCCGTTTGTCGTGCAAATCGGCGCGTTTCAACACAACGCCAAAGCGCGGCGGGCGGAAGAAAAATTGCGCGCCAACAATTATAAAGTCGCGGTGGAAAAAATTACGATTGAAGGCGTGCCGATTGTGCGCGTGCGCGCGGCGGGTTACCGGACGCGGGCGGAAGCCGAGCTCGCGCGGCGCAAGCTTGCGGAATTGGGATACCGCAACGCGCAAGTATTGGACACCCGTTAGCCATGGAAAATTTTCCGGGCTTAAATTGGATTGACGCGGTATTAATTGCGGTGCTGGGCTGGGCCGCGGTTTCCGGTTTGTTGCGCGGTTTGGTGCGGGGCGTTTTTGGCGTGCTGTCGCTTATTTTCGGATTTTTTGCGGCGCGGCAATACGGCTGGCGGTGCGGCGAAGCGGTGGGGTTAATTATCGGCAAGTCGGTATTTTCGGCGGCGTTGGGATATGTGCTGGTTTTTGTATTGGCGGTGCTGGCGTTTTCGGGGGCGGCGTATTTGGCGCGCAAAGCCGTAGACATCGCCGATTTGGGCGGGACGGACAAATTCGGCGGCTTGCTTTTTGGCGCGGCAAACGGCGGAATTTTAGGCGCGTTATGCGTCGTCATTCTTTCCGCCCTGCCGCTGCAAAACGCCGCGGCGTGGCGCGAATCTTTCATGGTCCCGGTTTTTGGGGGCGTTATTAAAGCCGCGTTTTATATTCCGGGATTGGGCGAATACCGGGAATATGTCAGTTTTGATTCCGAACGCCGCCCGCATTTGGAGCTTGCTTTCGGCGGGGCGCAAGGCGCGGAAAAAGAAAACGGCGCAAACGAAAACGGCGCGGCGCAAACCGCCGCCGGCGCAAATGAAAATAATACAAATAATGAAAACAATGCGGATAACGCGGAGAATGAAAACAACGCCGGCGGCGAAAACATTGCCGGACAAAACGGCGCGG
>JBPCWY010000212.1:0-14837 GCA_051009035.1 Gammaproteobacteria bacterium | reverse complement strand
CCGCAAAAAGCGGCCGGGTAATTTTTTCCGCGACAAGTTTTATTCATCAACAACAGGAGAAACTCTCATGAAACACGCAGTAAAAACATTACTAATCGCCGCGTTGCTGGCGATGTCGCCGTCCGCTTTTGCGGCGGATTTACTCAAAGTCGGAGGCGGTGTCGCGTTGATGTTCGCGGGCGGCGGCTGGCTTGCAAAAGAGTACGACGATGCGGACGATTCGGTGGCGAGAGCGAGAGCCACTAATTGTATGCCTTCCTGCGACAGTGATGATTACGTCGTCCCCGGCGTTGTCATCGGAGGGGCGGTCGTCTTTGTGGGGGGACTGGTTCTGGCGATCACCGGATTCAGCGACAAAGAAGAAAGCGACTATTTCACCGAACGGGGCTTGCATTTGGACGGCATGACTTTCGGCTACACCGATACCGGTGCGGTTGGGCTGCAAAAGAAATGGGAGTTCTGAAGACGGCAAAAAGAAAGGGGCGGCAAGAGTCGCCCTTTTTTGAGAGAAAACAGCGGCCGCCTCAAAATGTTTAATTAATTTATTAATTTGTGTTTGCGGGGAATGCGCGTTTTTAATTTTTGCCGGGAGGTTTTTCCGGGGGGAGCAGGCGGACGCGGCGGACTGATGTTGTGCCGGATTGGATGATTTGCAGGCGCATGCCGCCGACTTCTACGAATTCTCCGGCGGCGGGCGGGTTGCCTTCGCGCGCTTCCATGATTAATCCGCCGATGCTGGCGGCGGAAGTTTCGGGCGCGGGCAAATGCGGGTATAAATCGCCGAGTTGTATTAACGGAAAATCGCCGGGCAGGGTGTAGCTTCCGTCTGCGCCGCGGACCGCGTCTTCCGGCGGTTTTTCGCCGCCGATAACCGCCGCGGAAAAATTGGAAAATGTCACCAATCCCGAAACGCGCCCCGCGCCGTCTACGACCAATGCGATCGGGTTATTGTCCCGGCGCATAATTTCCATTTGGCGCAACGCATCGGCGGCGGCGGGAATAAACAGCGGCGGCGTTTTGGCGGCGCGCAAATCCGCGGCGCTAATTTTGCCCCGCCGCGCGGCGGTTTTAATCGCCTGCAAAGTATTAATAAAACCTTCCGTAGCGTCAATGTTGCCGTTAAATACCGGCATTTTCGTCCGTCCCGCCCGCATAATTTGTTCGTATAACGCGCTTTCGTTATCCTGCAAATTAATTCCTTCAATTTCCCGGCGCGGCGTCATAATTTTTTCCACCGGCATGTCCGCCAAGCGCAAAAGTTGTTCCACCATATAATAATGCCGCCCGCCTTTTTCGTCGTTGGCTTCTTCGGCGCGGCGGTTGGAATGGCGGACGGCGCTGCGCAATTCGGAAATATCCATCGCCGTGTGCCAGCCGCCGGCGCGGCGGACTCCGGCGAGCAACAAAACGCCGCGCGCTAAAAAGTTTGCGACGGCGATAAGCGGGCGTAAAATGGCGAGCAATATTTGCAGCGGAAACGCGCAGGCGAGCGAGATGGCGAGGGAGTGGCGGACGCCGATAATTTTTGGCGAGATTTCGGACAATACTAAAATCAAAAACGCGACAAGCAGCGATGCGGCAAACGCCGCGCCTTCGCCGCCGCCCGCCAAACGGGTGACGGCGACGGCGGCGGCGGTCGCGCATAATACATTTGCAATATTATTTAACAGCAAAACGGCGGCGAGCAGGCGCTCCATGTTTTCGGTCATTTTTTGCATAATCCGCGCCGGGCGGCTGCCGGAATCCGCCAAGTGCGCGAGGCGGTGGCGGTCCTGCGAAATCACCGCGGCTTCTACCATGGACGATAACGCGGAGAGCAAAAGCCCGCCGATAAAAATTAAAAACAAAGTCCAGAAACCGGCGCTCATCGCCGTCCTCCGCGGGGTTGTCGGGGCAGGGGGTCCATTCTATTCTTTTGCCAGCCGCGCGGCGTATCCGCAATAATCGCGCGGCGAAAGCGACAACAAACGCGCTTTCGGCTCTTCGCCGAGCGGCAGTTCGCGGATAAACGCGCGCAGTTTTTCGCGGTCTACCGCCGCGCCGCGGGAGAATGATTTTAATTGTTCGTAAGCGTCGTCCGCCGCGTTTTCGGCGCGCAAAACCGTTTGCACCGCTTCGGTTAATACTTGCCAATTGGCGTCCAAATCCGCTTCCAGCCGCGGCGCATTGAGCGTCAGCCGTTCTAATCCGCGCTCCGCCGCGCGCCACGCCAAAAGCGTGTGGGCGAAAGTCGCGCCGATGTTGCGCAGGACGGTGGAATCGCTCAAATCGCGCTGCCAGCGCGACACCGGCAGCTTGTCGGAAAAATGCGAAAACAGCGCGTTGGCGAGCCCGATGTTTCCTTCGCCGTTTTCAAAATCAATCGGATTAATTTTGTGCGGCATCGTGGACGAACCGACTTCTTTTTCTTCCGCTTTTTGGCAAAAATAATCCAGCGCAATGTAGCCCCACATGTCGCGGCAAAAATCCAATAAAATATTGTTTGCGCCGCGCAACGCGTTAAACAAATCCGCCATGCCGTCGTAAGGTTCAATCTGGGAAGTGCGGGACGCAAAATCCATATCCTGCGCTTCTACAAAACGCCGCGAAAACGCGGGCCAGTCAATGTCCGGGCGGGCGGCGTAGTGCGCGCAATAATTTCCGGAAGCGCCGTTCATTTTGCCGCGCGGCCGCCATTGTTCAAGCGCGGCGGCGCGCGGCGACAAGCGGGCGGCAAAGTTCGCGAATTCTTTTCCCATCGTCGTCGGCGATGCGGGTTGTCCGTGCGTGCGCGCCAGCATCGGACAATCGGCGAAACTTTCCGCCCGCGCGGCAATAGCGGAAAGCAGCGCGCGCAACTGCGGAAGCATAACTTCGCGCAATGCGCCGCGAATCATTCTTCCCATCGCAATATTATTAATGTCCCACGAAGTGCATGCAAAATGGACGAGCGGGACGAGCATCGGAAGTTTGCGGCGGCGCAGTTGTTCGTGCAAAAAATATTCCGCCGCTTTAACATCGTGGCGCGCGTTTTTTTCGTGCGCTTTAACCGCTTCCGCCGTTTCGGGGCGGGCGGCTTCTTTTTCCAATTCGGCAAGCGGCGACAAATCGGCGGCGGCGGAAAATGAAAACAACGGCGCAACGGCGCGTAACCATGCAATTTCTACCAAAATGCGTTCGCGAATCAGCGCGCGCTCGCTGAAATATTCGGCAAGCGGGGCGGTTTCGGAATGATAACGCCCGTCCAGCGGGCTTACGGCGTTAAGAGTCATTTGCAATCGGGGGGCGTTCGTTTTCTTCCGGTTGTTGCGCGATGCCGCGGATGCTGCCGATAAGCCGCCCGCTCGCGTTTTCGGCGCGCTGGACGCTGCGCCATGCGGAATTAACATGGTCGCCGATTTCGGTCAGGCGGTTTTCAAAATGCCGCGCTTCTTCTACAATTTGGGCGACCGATTCTTGCATTCGGCGCAGTTGCAAACGCGCTTGGTGGTCGCGAATTGCGGTGTTTGCCGTATTGACGACGGCGAGCAAAGTTGTCGGCGAAACCAGCCATACCCGCCGCGAAAGCGCGAGTTTGACCGCGGCGCGGTGGCGGGCGTGGATTTCCGCAAACGCGGATTCGGAGGCGACAAACAGCAGGGCGCTTTCGCCGGTGTCGGGCGGGGCAATTAAACAATCGGCGACATGGTTTATGTGGGCGAGCAATTCCTGCCGAAACGCCTGCCGTTTGGCGTCCCGCTCGTCCGCCGGCAATGTTTCGTCCAGCGATTGGACAAACGACAACAGCGGCAGCCCGGCGTCAATTACGACCGAATCTTTCGGGTCGGGAAAACGGACAATCGCGGCGGCGCAATGGCCGTTGGGCAAATCCACATCCAGCATAAAATGTTCGGCGGGGAGAATTTGCGCGAGCAATTCCGAAAGCTGCTGGCGCGCGCCGGTTTCGTCCCCGCCGGAACGCGCCTGCATCAGGCGCGACAGCGAAGTCATGTTTTGGTTGATATTTTTAATTTGTTCGCCCGCCCCCGCCAATTCTTCAATTTGTTCGCGCAATGCGTTCATGGAAGATAATGCGTCCGACCAGCGCGTTTCCATGTTTTTTTCCAGCTTGCTGTTGAGCAATGTGAGTTTGGCATCCACTTCCGCGCCGAGGCGGTTCATGGATTGGTTTAACATTTCCAGCAACGCCGGATATTCCGCGCCGGGCTGGGGGCGGTTTTGGAGGGCGGCGAATTGTTCTTGGAGGGCGGCGAGTTGTTTGCCAATTTTTGCCAGCGCTTCGGCGGCGGGGTTTTCGGCGGGGCGGTTTTGCAGGGCGGTAATTTGCGCGTTGAGTTGCGCCAATTCTTCAAGGGCGGCGGGAGCGGCGGCGGGACGGGCAAGTTTTGCCGCCACGGCGGCGAATTCGTCATGCAAATAAAGCGACAATTTTTCCAATTGTTCGCGCGCTTTTTCATCGGATTGTTCCGCTTGTTCCGCCGCGTTTTGGGCGCGCGCAGTTTCAGCGGCGGCGCGCGCGGTTTCGGCGGCGGTGTCGGAGACGGCGGCGTCCAAGCGCGTTTTAATATCCGCCAACGCGCGCAAAGCGGCGGTTTCGGCGGGCGTTTCTTCGGGCGGTTTGGGGCGGGCGAGTTCGGCGATTTTGTCCAAACGCTCTTCCATCCGCACCCGGTAATCTCCGGCGTCATCGGCGATTTTTTGCACGGCTTCGGCAAAGCGGGCGGCTTCGGCGCTTTGTTCGGCATCGCGCGTTTCTTGCGCCTGTTTCAATTTCTTAAAATGATTGTTGATGTCGGTTTTCAGCCGCTCCGCCGACAAATTGGTCACATTTTTGGAATGCCCCGCAAAATTGACCAAATTCCGCTCCATGAGTTTTGCGCTGCTTTCGGAGGAGAGGTGCAGCTCCTCCATTTTTTGGCGGGTGCGGAAGGAATTTACCCAAAACAAAACCAGCAAAACGAGCGCAACCGCGCCTCCCGCGTAATAAAATACGGACATGACTTGCGGCGCATTCGCCGGAAATTCGGACAAGAAACTGAAAAAATCATCCATGGCGTAAATACCTTCGGTTAAATTTTGCGCCAATCTGCCGGGCGCGAATCTTGATTATCGCATAAATCGGCGCATTTCGCGCACATGGCGCGGCGTTTTGCGCGTTTCGGGCGGCGTTTTTGGCGGGCGGCGGCGGGCGAAAATTGCGGCAACGGGGCGGCGGCGTGGTATACTGCGGAGTTTTGCGGAGTTATTTATGCAGGCGAAATTAAACGCGGACGGTAATGAATTGCGCGCGGTCCTTGCCGATGGAGAGCGCATGTTGCAGGATATTCGGGGGTTTCTTTAACTGCGCCAACAAATCACTGCGCATTACGGAAATTGACCGGGAGCTGGAAGCGCCCGAAATTTGGCGGGATACGGACGCGCTGGCGGCGTTGCAGCGGGAGCGGGCGCGATTGGACGGCGATGTCGGGGCGGTTGCGGCGTTGGCGGAAAAAATCGCCGAATCTACCGGGCTAATCGCGCTCGCCGAAGAAGAAAAAGACGCGGCGATGCTCGCCGAAATTGCGCGGGATACCGCCGCCTTGCGCGCGCAAGTGGAAGAATTAAACCTGCGGCGGCTGTTTGACGGCGAACACGATACGGGCGATTGTTTTTTAACCGTGCAGGGCGGTTCCGGCGGGACGGAAGCGCAGGATTGGGCGGGAATGTTGTTTCGCATGTATTTGCGTTACGCCGATTCCAAATCCTACGCCGCCGAAGTTTTGGAAGAATCCAAAGGCGAAGTCGCCGGGCTCAAAAGCGCCACGGCAAAAATCTCCGGACCCTACGCCTACGGCAATTTACGCGCCGAAACCGGCGTCCACCGATTGGTGCGCAAATCGCCGTTTGACGCAAACCGCCGCCGCCATACTTCGTTTGCCAGCGTGTTCGTTTATCCGTTAATAGACCGCGAAATTAGCGTGGAAATCAACCCCGCCGAGTTGCGCATAGATACCTACCGCTCCAGCGGGGCGGGCGGGCAGCATGTCAATACCACCGATTCTGCCGTGCGCATCACCCACTTGCCGAGCGGCATTATCGTGCAATGCCAAAACGACCGCTCGCAGCATAAAAACAAGGCGCAGGCGCTTTCCATGTTGCGGGCGCGCCTGTACCAGCGCCAGCGCGATTTGGACAGCGCCGAAAAACAGGAAATGGAAAAAAACAAAGACGATATTACTTGGGGGAGCCAAATCCGCTCATATGTTTTGGACCAGTCGCGGATTAAGGATTTGCGCAGCGGATGGGAATCCGGCAACACGCGCGCCGTCCTAAACGGCGATTTGGACGATTTTATCCGCGCCGGATTATTAAGCGGCGCGGGGCGAAAATAACCCCATGCCCGTTTTGCGGCGCGCCCGTAGTAAAATCCCCGTTGTGGAGAAAAAATGAAAATCACAATCCCCGACATCGGCGATTTTGAGGAAGTCGCGGTCATAGAAGTGCTGGCCGCCGTAGGCGATATTGTCGCCGCGGAAGACCCTTTAATAACGCTGGAATCCGACAAGGCGACAATGGATGTGCCGTCGCCCGCCGCCGGGCGGATTTCCGCCGTATTAGTCGCGCCCGGCGACAAAGTCCGCGCCGGCACCCACATCGCCGATTTAGAAGAATCTACGCCGGAAAAATCCGCCGACAAATCCGCCGAAGCCGCAAAACCCGCCGCCAAACCTGCGCCGGAAAGCGAAACAAAACCGGGCAAATCCGCGCCGGAAAAATCCGCCGCCCCGCCCGCCGAATCCGCATCGCCGCAAACTGCCGCGCCGCAATCCGCTCCGGATTCCGCCAAAACGCAAACGCCGCAAGAAGTCCGCGTTCCGGATATTGGCGATTTTCAGGGCGTAGCGATTATTGAAATTTTAATTAAACCGGGAGATACCGTTGCGCCCGAAGATTCCATGCTCACTCTGGAATCGGACAAGGCGACAATGGATGTCCCCGCGCCTTTTGGCGGCATCGTGCGGGAAGTCAAAGTCGCGGTGGGCGACAAAATTAGCGCGGGGGATTTAATCGCGCTTATCGCGCCCGCCGCGCAAACTTCCGCCGATTCGCCCGCAAAATCTTCCACCCCGCAAAAAAACTCCACTTCGCAAAACGATTTCGCCCCGGCAAAAACGCCGCCGCCGCCTCGCGCCGCGCCGCCGGTTTCTTCGCCGTCCGCCGAAAGGCATTCGGCAAATCCGCATGCCAGTCCTTCGGTGCGCAAGTTTGCGCGCGAGCTCGGCGCGGAGTTGCAAAAAATAAAAGGAAGCGGAAAACGCGGGCGCATTCTTAAAACCGATGTGCAAAGTTTTATTAAAAATTCGCTGCAACAAAAAACCGGCGGCGGCGCGTTGCCGGTTGTCCCGCCCGTGGATTTTTCCCAATTCGGCGAAATAGAATTGCGCCCGCTGCCGCGCATCCGCAAACTTTCCGCGGCAAACTTAAGCCGCAACTGGCTTGTCGCGCCGCATGTAACGCAATGCGCCGAAGCCGATATTACCGACATGGAAGAGTTTCGCAAATCGCTTGCCGAAGAAACAAAAAAAGCCGGCTACCGCATGACGCCGCTTGCGTTTTTTATCCGCGCCGCGGTGATGGCGTTGCGCGAATTTCCCGATTTTAATGTATCGTTGCACGAAGACGGCGAACAACTGGTGCGCAAAAAATATTTCAACATCGGTTTCGCCGCGGATACGCCGGGCGGTCTCGTCGTTCCCGTCCTGCGCGGGGCGGAGCGCAAAGGGCTGACCGACATCGCGCGCGAACTCGGCGAAATCGCCGCGCGCGCGCGCGAAGGCAAACTCAAATCCGAAGAGATGCAGGGCGGCTGTTTTACCATTTCGTCATTAGGCGGAATCGGCGGAACATTTTTCACGCCGATAATCAACCTGCCGGAAGCGGCGATAATGGGAATATCGCGTTCGCAAATGCGCCCGCAATGGAACGGCAAAGAATTCGTCCCGCGCCTAATTTTGCCGCTGTCGCTGTCCTACGACCACCGCGTAATAGACGGCGCGGCGGGCGCGCGCTTCATCACTTACTACGCGAATCTCTTGGGGGATACGCGGCGGCTGGCGTTGTGATATGAAAGAAAGCGCTCATAAATTTCTTTTTTGCAAGATGCTTTCTTGGTTGCCCAAATATGAGGGAGAGCAAAACGCGCATTCAAAAGCGCCAGATGGGTATAGCTCGGAAATTTATAATTTTCAGAAAGTTGACGGAAAATGTTATGGTTATGTGCCTCTAACCGGAAAACGCGAAGACGTGGAACTTAATATTGATAAGTTGGGCGCCGGGCCTTCGGACGGCAAGATTGGCGGAATTACCGTGATTTGGGTTGCGCGCAAAAAAGGAGGCGGCATTTATGTTGTCGGTTATTATAAAAACGCAACTGTTTACAGGGAGGTTGTTCGCACTGGTAAATTCCTAAACCCTAATGCAGAAAAGGTAGAAAAGGTAGAAAAATGGTACAGGATTGAAGCGAAAGCGGAAGATTGTTTTTGCGAGGATGAAAAATACCGCACTCTTAAGGTGGATTTTTTTAAGGGACAAGCCGCAGTTTTTTATAAATACGATTCTGTTAATGAACCGGATTTTGATAAAAAACTCATAAAACTGCTGGAAAACGGGAAATCCGAAATTGAATCGGATGTCCGCGCCGAGACACGCGAAAATTATAACCGCAAATACGGCAAGGGCGGCGAAGGCGAAAAGCATAAGGCGTTAAAAGAATACGCGTCTAAAAACCCGCAAATATTCGGCATGCCGGGAGAATCGGAGGTTAAAACGGAGTATCCTTTGCCGTCGGGGGATTCTCTGGATGTGTTGTTTAAGAATAACAATCATTGGACGGCGGTTGAGGTTAAATCGTCCATATCCAATTTCAATGATAAGGACATAAAACGCGGAATTTACCAGTGCGTTAAATATCGGGCGGTTTTGAACGCAATGGCGGAAGCGGAAAATACGCCTGAAACATCGGAGGTATTTTTATTCTTGGAGGATAAAAATATATCCGAAGAATTAAAAGTGCTTGCGCGAATATTAAGCATTACAATTAAATTTAAACGCTAAAAAAACTAAATAATATTCCGTCCCTGCCGCCGGAGAGTGGGGGCGGGCTTTCTGGATTCCGGCTTTCGCCGGAACGACGGCGGGGAAAGAGGTCGGAGGAAAACGGGACGGCGGAAAAAAGAAAGACGGCGGAGAGATAGCCAAAAAATCCCTCTCATGCCGTCGTTCCGGCGAAAGCCGGAATCCAGAAATTTTTACCGGTATGATATAATATCGCCGTGTTGGAAAAACAGCCGGCGGTTTATATTATTACCAATAAACGCAACGGGACGTTGTATACTGGCGTGACGGGAAATTTGCCTTACCGAATCTGGTTGCATAAGGAAGGGAAAATAAAAGGGTTCGCGCAAAAATACGGATTAAAATTGCTGGCGTATTACGAATTGCACGGGCGCACGGCAGACGCTATCGTGCGGGAAAAGCGAATTAAAGATTGGAAGAGGAAATGGAAATTGTCTCTTATAGAAAAAGAAAATCCGGATTGGCGGGATTTGTATGAAGATATTGTTTAAATTAAATCGCCCGATTCCCCGTTTTTTGCGCTATAATTCCAGTTATGAAAATTATCAGCGAGAATAAATGTTTTGGCGGGGTGCAGGGGGTTTATGAGCATGCTTCGGCGGAGACCAAAACGCCGATGCGGTTTGGCGTTTTTGCGCCGCCCGCCGCCGCCGAAAATGCGCCCGTTGTTTGGTGGCTTTCCGGTTTGACTTGCACCGAACAAAATTTTATCGCCAAATCCGGCGCACAACGGGCAGCCGCCGAATGCGGCGTTTTTGTTATCGCGCCCGATACCAGCCCGCGCGGGGCGGGCGTTGCGGGCGAAGACGATGCTTACGATTTCGGCACCGGCGCGGGGTTTTATGTGGACGCGCAAACCGCGCCGTGGAATGAAAATTACCGCATGTATTCCTACATCGCCAAAGAATTGCCCGCCGTTGTTGCGGCGAATTTTCCTGCCGCCGATTTGTCCCGGCAAAGCATTTTCGGACATTCCATGGGCGGGCATGGCGCGTTAATTATTGCGCTGAAAAATCCCGGGCGTTTTGCGTCCGTTTCCGCGTTTGCGCCGATTTGCAACCCGTCCGGTTGCGAATGGGGGCGGAAAGCGTTGCGCGGTTATTTGGGCGAAGACGAAAAAATTTGGCGGCAATGGGACGCCGCGGCGTTGGTGGAGGACGGGCATTCCGCGCCGCCGTTGTTGGTCGACCAGGGCGCGGACGATGAATTTTTATCCGGCGGACAGCTGCGCCCCGAAGCGTTGGAAAAAGCGTGCGCCGCGCAAAAACAACCGCTAACTTTGCGCCGCCAGCCGGGTTACGACCACAGTTATTATTTTATCGCGACTTTTATCGGCGAACACATCGCGCATCATGCCAAGGCGTTGCGCGGTTAAATTACGGCGCGTTGCGGCGCGAAACAAATGAACGGGACGGGCGCGGAGATTCTTTGGACTCCTTCCGCGACGCGGCGGAAGGGCAGCCGCATGGCGGCGTTTATCGCCCATGTTAATGCGCGGCGCGGATTAAATTTGCCGCTGGAATATGCGCCGTTGCGGGAATGGTCGGTTTTGCATGCGGAAGATTTTTGGGGCGACATCTGGGATTTTTTCGCCGTGTCGGGCGACAAAGGAAGCGGGCGGACGGAAAACCCGCGGGCGATGCCGGGCGCGCGTTTTTTTGCCGATGCGTCTTTAAATTTCGCCGAAAATCTTTTGCGCGATGCGGACGATACTCCGGCATTAATTTCATGGACCGAAAAAGGCGCGGGCAAAACTTTAACCCGCGCCGATGCGCTTTGGCAAACGCGGCGGCTTGCCGGATATTTGCGCGCAAACGGCGCGCGCGCGGGCGATTCTATTTGCGCTTACATGCCGAATATTCCCGAAACGGTAATTGCGTTTTTGGCGGCGTCTTCCCTCGGCGCGGTGTTTTCTTCCTGTTCCATGGATTTCGGACCGGAGGGCGCGGCGGAGCGGTTCGGGCAAACCGCGCCGAAATTTTTAATCGCGGCGGACGGATACGAATACAACGGGCGCGCCGTTTCCAGAACGGACGCCGTCATCGCCGCCGCAAAACTTTTGCCGTCTTTGCAAAAAATTATTACCGTTCCGTTTTTGGGCGACAGCGCGCCGCCGCCGGGCGGAATTTTTTGGGAAGACGCGCTGGCGGGCGATAGCGCGGAATTTGTCCGCGGCGATTTTAACGCGCCGTTGCTGGCGTTGTTTTCGTCCGGCACAACCGGCGCGCCAAAATGCATTATCCACGGCGCGGGGGGCGTTTTGTTGCAGCATCTCAAAGAACTCGCATTGCATGGCGAAATCAATTCCGGCGACCGCGTATTTTATTTTACGACTTGCGGCTGGATGATGTGGAATTGGTTAATTTCCGCGCTGGCATTAAAAGCCGCGCCGGTGTTATACGAAGGCAATCCGTTGCATCCGTCTCCGGCGGTTTTGTGGGATATGGCGCAGGCGGAAAATATTTCGCTTTTCGGCGTTTCGGCGAAATATTTGGATGTCCTCCGCAAAGCGGAAATCGCCCCCGCCCGCACGCATTCGTTGCCCGCCTTGCGGACGGTATGCTCCACCGGCTCGCCGTTGTCGGCGGAAGGATTTGATTATGTTTATGAAAAAATAAAGCCGGATGTGCAGCTGGCGTCCATTTCGGGCGGGACGGATATTGTGTCCTGTTTTGCGCTGGGTAATCCGCTGGATTCGGTGCGGCGGGGCGAATTGCAATGCCGCGGTTTGGGGATGGCGGTCGCCGTGTATGACGATGCCGGAAAAGAAATTACGGACGCGCCGGGCGAGTTGGTTTGCACCGCGCCGTTTCCGTCCATGCCCTTGAAATTTGCCCGCGACCCGGACGGGGCGAAATACCGCGCCGCATATTTTGAGCATTTTCCGGGCGCGTGGCGGCACGGCGATTGGGCGGTTTTGACGGCAGGCGGGGGCATGACGATTTTGGGGCGCTCCGATGCGACTTTGAATCCGGGCGGGGTGCGCATCGGCACGGCGGAGATTTACCGCGCCGTAGAATCGCTGGCGGAAGTAGCGGAAGCGCTGGCGGTCGGACAGGAATGGGAAGACGATACGCGAATCACGCTGTTTGTGCGGCTGGCGGCGGGGGCGGTTTTGGACGGCGCATTGCGCGCCCGCATCCGCGCCGCCGTCCGCGCGTTTGCCAGCCCGCGCCATGTTCCGGCAAAAATCGCCGCGGTCGCCGATTTTCCGCGCACCCGCTCCGGAAAAACCAGCGAAATCGCCGTGCGCGAAGCGATTCACGGGCGTCCGGTCAAAAATATTAACGCGCTCGCCAATCCCGAATCGCTGGAATTATTCCGCAATTTGCCCGAATTGGCGGATTAATTTTTTTGCAAAATAGGTTTTGCAAAAATAAGAAATGGCGCGAATTGCGCTATTTCTCATTCTTCAATCTTTCCCATTTCCCAATTTTTCTCATGTCCAAATCTTTCTCGTTTTCCAATCTTTCACATGTCCCAATCCTTCACCTTTTCCAATCCTGCGAAAGCAGGATTCATGCGTCTTCGCATTTTGCCGTCCGGCAAAATCGGGCGAAGGCAAACACCCGACCATCGCAAAAAAGACACATGAATCCTGCTTTCGCAGGATTGGAGAATAGAGGCAAAATTGGAAAATATGAGGCAAAATTAGAAATAGGGGGGCAAGGTTGGAAAATATGAGATTGGAAAAGCGGAATTGGAAAGGCGGAATTGGAAAATAGGAGGGATTGGAATATCAGCCCGCGTTTTGGCGAAAACCGCTGTGTTGGCGAATTTCTAGGATTATTCCGAAAATTTTGCAAATTTCCCGAATTTTCCGATTAATTTTTGCGAAATATTAGCAAAATGGCATAAACGGAGACAAAAAGAGTTATAATCTGCATATTAGCCCGTTGGGGGATTTTTCCTCGGCGGGAATTTTGCCACTTTTAAACAGGAGAAAAACCATGAAAAACACAGCCAAAATTTTGATGCTCGCCGTTGCAGCCGCCGTTTTTCCGGCGCGCGCCGCCGATTGCGGCACCGTCCGCTTTTCCGATGTCGGTTGGACGGACATTACCGCCACGACCGCCGCCACTTCGCTGGTTTTGGAAGGGCTCGGCTACGAAACCAGCGTGCAAGTTTTGTCCGTGCCGGTGACTTACACTTCCATGGCGAACGACGACATTGATGTGTTTTTGGGCAATTGGATGCCGACAATGGAAGGCGACATTGCTTCCTACCGGGATGCCGGGACGGTCGACACGGTGCGCGAAAATTTGGAAGGCGCAAAATACACGCTCGCCGTCCTCAAAACAACCGCCGACAAAGGGCTGAAAAGTTTTGCCGACATTGCCAAATTCCGCGATTCGCTGGAAGGCAGAATTTACGGCATTGAACCGGGCAACGACGGCAACCGCATTATTTTGGACATGATTGAAAAAGACGCTTTCGGTTTGTCCGGTTTTGAGGTTGTAGAATCGTCCGAACAAGGCATGCTGGCGCAAGTTGCGCGCTCCGTCAAGCGGGGCGAAGATGTCGTCTTTTTGGGCTGGGAGCCGCACCCGATGAACGCCAATTTTGAGATGGCGTATTTGACCGGCGGCGACGATTATTTCGGCCCCGATTTGGGCGGCGCAACCGTTTTCACCAACACCCGCGCCGGTTTTGTTGAAGATTGCGTGAATGCCGGCGCGTTGTTGAAAAACCTCAAATTCACCCTCGCCATGGAAAACGAAATTATGGGCGCGATTCTCAACGATGGCAAAGAGCCGAAAGACGCGGCGAAAGCATGGCTTGTCGCCAACCCCGAAGTGTTGAGCGACTGGCTGCACGGCGTGGTGACCATAGACGGCAAAGCGAGTTTGCCGGCGGTCCGGGCTTCTTTGGGCCTCTAATTTTTTGCGCGGCGGCCGCTTCGTCCCAACGCCATGGAACAGATGACGGAGTGGCTGCTCGCCCACAAATTGCCGGTCGGCAAAGCGGCGAAAAATTTTTTTGATTTTTTGATAGACAACTTTCAGGCGTTTTTTGACGGCGTCGCTTTTGTCCTGGAAAACCTCATCGCCGGCTTGCTGTGGCTGTTGCAAACGCCGCCGCCGCTGGTTTTGATTGCGTTAATTTCCGCCGTTGTTTACGCCGTCCACCGCAAAATATCGCTCGCCGTTTTCATCGCCGCCGGTTTGCTGTTGATTGTAAACCAGGGATACTGGGAGCAAATGACCGGAACTTTGGCGCTGGTAATGGCGGCGGCGGCGCTGTGCATGGCGGCGGGCGTGCCGGTCGGAATCGCCGCGGCGCACCGCCCGTGGCTGTATGCGGCGATGCGCCCGGTTTTGGATTTAATGCAAACCCTGCCGACATTCGTTTATTTAATTCCGGCGCTGATACTTTTTGGTTTGGGCGAAGTGCCGGGGCTGATTGCCACGGTAATTTTTGTCCTCCCCGCGCCGATTCGCCTGACTCATTTGGGGATTTCGTCCGTCCCCAAAACTTTGCTGGAAGCGGGCGAAGCGTTCGGCTGTTCGCGCCTGCAACTGCTGTTTAAGGTGGAATTGCCCTACGCCCTGCCGCAAATCATGGCGGGTTTTACGCAGGCGATAATGCTGTCTTTGTCCATGGTGGTGATTGCGGCGTTAGTCGGCGCGCCGGGTTTGGGCGTGCCGATTTTGCGCGCGATTAACACGGTAAATGTCGCCAAAGGATTTGAAGCCGGCTTCGCCATCGTCATCATCGCAATTATCCTTGACCGCGTATTCCGC
>JBPCWY010000211.1:0-7312 GCA_051009035.1 Gammaproteobacteria bacterium | reverse complement strand
GCGTCATGCCCGATTTGGCGAGTTTTGGAAAAATTATCGGCGGCGGCGGTCCGTTGTCCGTGGTGGCGGGACGGGCGGAATTGTTAAATCTGGCGGACCCGCGCAAAAGAGGCGAAGCAAACTACGCGTATTTTAACGGCACTTTGCACGGCAATCCGGTCGCCGCCGCGGCGACAATGGCGACTTTGGACGAATTGCAAAAGCCCGGTTTTTACGAAAAACTAAACGGCGCAACGGCGGATTTTTGCCGCGAAGCGCAGGACATTTTTAACCGCCGCAACATTCCCGCGCTTGCATTCAACAGCGGTTCGCTGTGGCAGTTTTTGTTTTGCAAAACGCCGCCGCAAAATTACGCCGAATACGCGGCGGGCGATTTAAAATCGGCGCGCCGTTTGGACGCCGCGATGTTGCGGCGCGGAAACTACATGCTCCCCGGCGTGCGCCGTTTTATTTCCGCCGTCCACGCGCCCGATTCTTTGCAAAAAACGCTGCGCGATTTGGACTCGGTTTGCAAGGCGTGGTGATTTTTCGCGCGCGTTTTGCGCTTGCGTTTTTGCCGCTTTGCAATTGCCGCGAATATTTTTTTGGATTTTTCAACAAGCGCGCCCGCGGTGTTATAAACTAACCGGCATGGCGCGGACGGATAAAACGCGGTTTGGAGAACGGCGCGGCGTGCGGCAATATTCCGCCGCGCCGCCCGCCCGCCGCGCGGGGAATGCGCCGTGAAAATCGTTCGCGTTTCGCTTTGGCGCGTCCCGCTCAAAAGCCATGCGGCGTATTACATGACGGACGGCAAAACATGCGATTCCGTCGACACTATTGTATTGCGCGCCGACACGGACGCGGATATTTGCGGCTGGGGCGAAGTATGCTGCATTCCGCGTTATTTGCCCGCGTACGCCGGCGGCGTTTCGCCCGCATTGGCGGAGTTGGCGCCGGTTTTTTTGGGGGCGAATCCGCTGGGACCGGAAGCGTTGATGGATTCTATGGAGCGGCATTTGCCGGGACATGGCTACGCCAAATCGCCGCTGGATATTGCGCTTTGGGATATTACCGCGCGGGCGGCGGGGCTGCCGCTGTATGCGTTGCTGGGCGGTTTGCGGACGAAATCTTTGCCGCTGTACCATTCCATTACATGCGTTGCGCCGGAAGACATGGCAAAAATCGCCGCCGAAGCGAAAAAAGAAGGCATCCGCCAGTTTCAAGTCAAACTCGGCGCGGACAATAATACGGAAGCGGACATTGCGCGGTTGCGGCTGGTGCGCGAAGCCGCCGGCTCCGGCGCGTTAGTTTACGGCGATTGGAATTGCGGCGCAACGCGGTTGCATGCTGTGCGGGTTGGAAGGGCGGTTGCGGATTTGGATATTATGATTGAACAACCATGCCGGACTTTGGAAGATTGCGCGGCGGTGCGCGCCGCGACCGGATTGCCGGTGAAAATTGACGAAAACGCGCACGATACCGCAAGCATGCTAAAAGCGCATGCGTTGGGATGCATGGACGCGGCAGCGTTAAAAATTTCCAAGTTTGGCGGGTTGGGCGCGTTGCGGCGGGCGCGGGATTTGTGCCTGTATTTGGGCGCGCAGATGTGTATTGAAGATTGCTGGGGAAGCGACATCGCAACGGCGGCGGCGTTGCATTTGGCGGCGGCGACTCCGCCGGAAGCGGTATTAAATGTTTGCGATTTATCCGGCTATGTTTCGCCGCGTTTGGATTCTTCCGCCCCGGCGCGGCAAAACGGGCGTATTGCGCCGCCGCATGCGCCGGGGTTGGGCGTTGCGCCGGATATGGAAATTCTCGGCGAACCGTTTGCCGTTTTGGAATAAACGCGGCGCGGTAAAACCGCCGACAATACTTTGGCAACGGAAAGGCGGGACGGCTTTGTCTTGGGCAAATAAGGAATGGTCAAACTCTAAAACGCAAGAAAAGGCGAAGGAATATCGGGAGATTGTCCGTGCGCTGAAAGAGGCGGGGGCGAAGTAAAAAAAGAGGCGCGGTTTAATCCGCCAGCGCTTCCAGAGTCCATTGGCGGAGTTTGAGGATGGAGTGTTCGGAATTGACGCCGCCTTTCGGGTCTATAAGCAGCGGACCGGGGCGGTAGCCGCGGCTGCGCAATCCGCGCTGCACCGATTCTACGAGGCGGATGTCTTCGGCGACCGTGGTTTCGCGGTCTTGTTTGGCAAGCATGCGGGCGGTTTCGCATTCCGCGCCGTCCGGCGTGTGCCAGCCGCGCCATACTATTACCGATTCCGCGCCTTGCGCACGCCAATGGTAAGTATTCAGCACGCCGCCCGGATAAATCTGAAACGAAAACATCGGCCACAAAAACCACGAACCGTATTCGGCGGCATGCGCCCCCGCCGACATGTCAATCGGATACGACATTTTTTCAATATTTTGGCATTCCGTGGAATGGCGCAAACAATATCCCTGCGCGCGAATGTTGTATGATTCCGGCTTAATCACCCCGGCGGAAAAAGTCGGATGATTAAGCGCGCAGTGGTAGCATTCCGAATAATTTTCCACCGATACTTTCCAATTACACTGCTCCGGAATTTTCACCCACAACAGCGGCGCGCGCGATTCTATCCCGGGCAAAAATTCATTTATTTCGCGGCGCGCGCCGGGAAACCATTCGTCCATCGGCGCCGCGTCATCATCCAAGTTGGCGAAAATAAAACCGCAGAATACTTCGGCGCGGATTTGCCGCAGGCGAATGGAATCGCGCGGGAAATCTTTGGCGGCGTGTAAATTCGGCGCGCTGCGAAAACGTCCGTCCAAATCGTAAGCCCACGAATGGTAGGGGCAAACGATGCGGCGCGTATTGCCCGCGCCCTGCAAAAGCTCGTGGGCGCGGTGCTGGCAAACATTGTAAAAAGCGCGAATTTCGCCGTCTTCGCCGCGGATGCAAAAGCAGTTTTCGCCCGCCGTTTCAAACGCAAAATAATCGCCCGCGCGCCGCAGCCGCGAAACATGTCCGGCGTATTGCCAAGTGCGCGCCATGATGCGCTCCGTTTCGCGCGCGTAAATATCGGGCGCGGTATAGTGGCGGGCGGAAAGAACGGCGGCGTCCATGCTTAAAATTATAAAAGCATTTTGCCCGCAACGGCAACCGGCGGGGCGGATTATTTGTTAAACTCCCCAAACCGCGATTGTGATGCCCGCCTCCGCCCCCGCCAATATTTCCGAAAAAACCCGCTCCGGCGATGCGTTGCCGTCTTCGGCGGACGCCGTCATTGTGGGCGGCGGGATTATGGGATGCGCGCTGGCGTATCACTTGGCGCGCGCGGGATGGCGCGATGTCGTCCTGCTGGAAAAAGGCGAACTGACTTCGGGTTCTACTTGGCACGCCGCCGGACAAATTACGCGCGCGACTTCCAGCCGCGCGCTTGGCTGGTGCGTGGATTACAACATTGCGCTTTACCGGCGGCTGGAAGCGGAAACCGGACAATCCACGACTTGGCACGGCTGCGGCTCGTTGCGCTTGGCTTACGATGAAGACGAAACCGACTGGTTGCGGCATATCGTTTCGGCGTGCGCGGGATTGGGTTTTGACGCGGAGATTGTGCCGCCCGCCCGCATCCGCGAATTGCATCCGTTTTATAATTTGGACGGCGTTCAATGCGCGCTGCATACGCCGGACGACGGGCATTTGGATCCGGCGGGCGCGACTTTTGCATTGGCAAAAGGGGCGCGGACGGCGGGCGCAAAAATCTTTCGCCGCTGCCGCGTTTTGGATATTCAACAAAGCGCGGGCGGCGAATGGCGGGTATTGTCCGAAAAAGGCGAAATTACCTGCGGGCATGTCGTTAATGCGGGCGGCGCGTTTGCGCGGCAAATCGCGCTGTGGAACGGCTACGACCTGCCCGCCGTTTCCATGACGCATCATTATTTTGTAACCGCGCCATGCGCCGAATTTGCCGCGCTGGAAAAAGAGCTGCCGGTGGTGCGGGACGACCGCATGGTATCCGGCTATTTGCGCATGGAACAAAAAGCGGGGCTGGTCGGCATTTACGAAAAAGAAAACCCGCGCTCGGTGTGGGATGACGGCGCGCCGTGGGAATCGGAAAACGAATTGTTTGAGCCGGATTACGGGCGCGTGGAAAAATGGCTGTCCGGCGCATTGGAGCGCATGCCGGTGCTGGCGGATTTGGGAATCCGAAAAGCGGTGCATGGCGCAATTTCGCATCCGCCGGACGGCATGCCGCTTGTCGGTCCCGCGCCGGGGTTGCGGAATTATTGGTGCTGTTGCGGATGCCAAATCGGTATCGGTTGGGGACCGGGTTTGGCGGCGCAACTGGCGCGTTGGATGACGGACGGGGCGGCGGATATTGCGATGCGGGAGTTTGACCCGCGCCGTTTTGGGCGCGAGGCGAATCGCGCGTATCAAATTGCCAAAGCGCGGGAAGATTACACTTTGCGCCACGAAATCCCGTTTCCGCATTTTAATCGCTTGGCGGCGCGCCCCGGCGAACAAAGCCCGCTTTACGAAATTTTGCCGGCGAAAGGCGCGGTGCATGAAGAAGCGGGCGGCTGGGAACGCCCGCGCTGGTTTGCCAAAAACGGAGTCGCGGCGCGCGATATTTATTCTTTCCGCCGCACGGCGGTGCATGATATTGTCGGCGCGGAAGTCGCGGCGGTGCGGCGGCGGGCGGGCGTGATGGATATTTCCGCTTTTGCGAAAATGGAAGTTTGCGGTAAAGACGCGGCGGCGTGGATTGACCCGCTGATTCCAAACCGCCTGCCCGCGCCGGGGCGGATTGCGCTGGCGCATTTTCTTTCCGAAAACGGGCGCATTGAAATGGAAGCGACGGTGATGCGCCCGGAAGAAGACCGTTTTTATATTGTATGCGCGGCGTTTTTTGAAAACCGGCTGCGGGATTATTTAAATTTTCGGCGCGGCGGCGCGGAGGTTAAACTCACAAACCGCAGCCGCGAATGGGCGGCGTTGGCGCTCAACGGTCCGCAGGCGCGCGCGATTTTGGGCGAAAGCATGCCGCGGGCGGCGGATGCAAAATCGCTGCCGTGGCTTTGCGCGCGGGCGGAATCTTTCGGCGGCGGCGAATTGCTGGCGTGCCGTCTTTCATATGCGGGAGAATCGGGATGGGAATTTCACGGCGCGCCCGCCATTATTGCCGCGCTTTACAACGCATTTTGGGAGGCGGGCGCGGCGCGCGGGCTTGCCGATTACGGTTCTTTTGCGATGAATGCGATGCGCATGGAAAAAGCGTTTCGCGGGGCGGGCGAGCTCAACAACGAAGTCAACATGGCGGAGGCGGATGTGATGCGTTTTGCCGATTTGCAAAAACCGGATTTTATCGGCAAAACCGCCACCGCGCGGGCGGCGGCGAATCCGCTGAAATGGAAATGCGTTTATTTGGAATTGGATGCGGACGGCGTGCAAGACGGCGCGGGCGGCGAAGCGGTGTTGGCGGACGGCGCGCGCACCGGCGCGCTGACTTCCGCGGCTTTCGGGCATGCGGTGCAAAAATTGCTGGCGTTTGCCTATGTCAAACCGGAGCATGCCGCGCCGGGGACGAAACTGGCGGCGGTAATTGGCGGCGAAAAGCGCACGGCGCGGGTGTTGGCGGACGCGGTGTATGACCCGAAAAATATTTTGCCGCGGCAATAAAACGCCGCCTTTCGCCTTTTTCCGCCGTTGCGGTTTTGATGAAAATCCCGCCCGCCATTTTTGCCGCGGGAAAAATATTTCCCCAAAAACCCAAGCCGCAACGGGGCGCATAAAACGCGCCGCCGCCCGTGTTATCATGCAATTTCCGTCGGAAAACGGCGGGGCGGGGGATTTTTTGCAAACCGGGAGGGAAACATGATTTTTACGACTACGCCTTCGGTGGAAGGAAAAACGATTGCCAAATACTGCGGCGTGATTGCCGGGGAGGCGGTTTTGGGGGTTAATATTTTTAAGGATTTATTCGCCGGAATCCGCGATATTGTCGGCGGACGCTCCGGGGCTTACGAAAAAGAATTGGAAAAAGCGCGCGCCGCCGCCTTTGAAGATTTGGGCGAAAAAGCGCGCGAATTGGGCGCGGATGCGGTGGTCGGCATTGACATAGATTACGAAGTGGTCGGCAAAGGCGGGAGCATGCTGATGGTTTCCGTCTCCGGCACGGCGGTGTCTTTTCAAGGCGGCGGGAATACAAAAAAAGTGCCGCTCGCGGGAACATGAGCGAAAAAACGGCGGATTCCGGCGGGGCGGCGGATTCCAAAAACGCGGCGGTTTGCGGCGGCTGCGTTTGCGGGGCGGTGCGCTATCAATTTACCGGAAAAATGATGTGGCCCGGGATTTGCCACTGCGCTATCTGCCGCAAAATGGGCGGGGCGGCGGGCGGGGCGTGGTTTGGCGTTTTGCGCGATTGTTGCGAAATTTCCGGCAAAACCGCGATTTACGAATACACTGCGGACAGCGGCAACCGGGTTTCGCGGGCGGTTTGCGAAAAATGCCGCGCGCCCGTGTATAATCAAAATTCCATGATGTCCGATGTGATAGTTTTTGCCGCCGGTTCGCTGGATAAACCGGAATTGTTTGCGCCGCGCATGCGGATTTACACCGCCGGCGCGCCCGCTTGGTGCGCGCCCGACGACGGTTTGCCGCGTTTTCCCGGCATGCCGTCTTCCGAAAAATCGGCGCATGACGCGGAATTTCACGCCGCCGCCCCCAAAACCGCGCCGGAAAAGGGGGAATAATGGCCGCCGCCAAAGAAATCCGCAACAAAATTAAAAGCGTCAAAAATACGCAAAAAATCACCAAAGCGATGGAGATGGTCGCCGCCTCCAAAATGCGCCGCGCGCAGGAGCGGATGCGGCACGCGCGCCCCTACGGCGAAAAAATCCGCGAAGTTTGCGCCCACTTGGCGCGCGCCAATTCCGAAGTCCGCCACCCGTTTCTCGCGCCGCGTCCGGACGCCAAAAATACCGGGCTGATTGTCGTCACCACCGACAAAGGATTGTGCGGCGGGTTGAATGCCACCGCGTTGCGGACGGCGTTTGCGCTTTTGCGCGCGGGCGAAGAAGCGGGCGGCTCGGTGAAAGTTACCGTCATCGGCGGCAAGGGGGCGGGGTTTTTTGCGCGCGCCAACGCCGCGGTTATTTCCCAGCACACCGGCTACGGGGACGCGCCCTCGGCGGGGGAGCTCATCGGCGCGGTTTCCGCGATGCTGGACGCCTTTCGCAAGGGCGAAGTTGACCGGGTGGATTTGCTGTTTACCCGTTTTATCAACACCGTCAAACAAGAGCCGGTGGTGGAGCAGTTGCTGCCGATTTCGGACGCCGCGCTCGCCGAATCGCGGCGCGA
>JBPCWY010000210.1:0-9868 GCA_051009035.1 Gammaproteobacteria bacterium | reverse complement strand
GCGCCTTTGCTGTTGTTTATCTGCGTTACTTTTCTTGCGCCGGTGGGCGAGATGTTGTTTCGCAGCGTGGATAATTCCGTTTTGCATGACGCGCTTGCCGATACGCGCATCGCGCTGGAAGAATGGGACGGCGAAGGGTTGCCGCCCGATGCGGTGTTTGCCGGAATGTTTTCGGATATTAAACGGGGCGCGCCCGACAAAGCCATTACCCGCGTGGGGCAAAGGTTAAATTTCCAAATCTCCGGCGTATCCAGCTTGTTTCGCAAAACCGCGCGCGCCGCCCGCAAATTGCCGGAAGAAGTCGCCGACCCGCGCGCCGCCTTAATTGAAATTCACAAAAAATGGGGCGAGGCGGAAATCTGGCGCGGCATTAAATTTTTTACCGGAAAATACACCGGCAACTATTATTTGGACGCCGCCGATTTTGCCTACGACCCGGCGGAGGGCGGATACGAACGCCGCGCCGAAGACCGGCGCGTGTATATTAAACTTTTTTGGCGCACGATTGTCATGTCCGCCGCGATTACATTGTTGACTTTTTTGCTGGGATATCCGACCGCGTTTTTGCTGGCGAGTTTGCCGGCGGGGCGCGCCAATTTGCTGCTGGTTTTTGTCCTGCTGCCGTTTTGGACTTCGCTGTTGGTGCGCACGACTTCGTGGATTGTGCTGCTTTACCGCGAAGGCGTGGTAAATGACATCCTGCTCGCGTCCGGCGTTTTGCAGGGCGCGGAACGCTGGGAATTAATTCACAACAAAACCGGGACGCTGGTGGCGATGACCCATATTTTATTGCCGTTTATGATTTTGCCGTTATACAGCGTGATGAAAACGATTCCGCCGTCTTATATGCGGGCGGCGCGGTCCATGGGGGCGGGGGCGTTTACGGCGTTTCGCCGCGTGTATTTTCCGCAGACGATTCCGGGCATCGGCGCGGGCGCGATTTTGGTGTTCATTCTCGCCATCGGTTATTACATTACGCCGGAATTGGTCGGCGGTTCCGAAGGCACTTTTATTTCCAACCGCATCGCGTATCATGTGCGCAGCTCCGGCAACTGGGGGCTGGCTTCGGCGCTGGGTTTGATGTTGCTGGCACTGGTGTTGCTGATGTATTGGTGCTACGACAAAATTGTCGGCATTGACAATATGAAACTGGGCTGATGGCGGCGCCTGCTTACATTCGTGGTTGGGAAAAAATATGGCATTACGCCCTGCGCGTTTTTACCGGGCTGGTCCTGCTGTATTTGATATTTCCGATTTTGGTTATCGTGCCGCTGTCGTTTAGCGCGCTGCCGTATTTTGTTTTTACCAAAGAGATGCTGGCGCTGGACCCGGCGGGATATTCCATGCAGTGGTATGAAGATTTCTTTTCGGACCGCAACTGGATCGCGGCGGTAAAAAACAGCGCGATTATTGCGCTGTTTTCCACTTTGCTGGCGACCGCGCTCGGCGTTTTGGCGTCCCTCGGTTTGTCGCGCGCCTATTTGCCGTTTCGCCGCGTGATTATGGCGCTGTTAATTTCGCCGATGATTGTGCCGTTGATTATTTCGGCGGCGGCGATGTTCTTTTTTTATTCGGACATTAATTTGCAGGGAACATATACCGGCGTAATTTTGGCGCACACCGCGCTGGCGACTCCGTTTGTCGTCATCACGGTCACGGCGACTTTGTCGGGTTTTGATTATTCGCTGGTGCGCGCGGCGCAAAGCTTGGGCGCGACTCCGGCGACGGCGTTTTTTCGCGTCATCGTCCCGCTCATTTTGCCCGGCGTAATTTCCGGCGCGTTGTTTGCGTTTATTACTTCGTTTGACGAAGTAGTGGTGATTTTATTCGTCGGCGCTTACGAACAGCACACGATTCCGTGGCAGATGTTTTCCGGCATTCGCGAACGCATCAGCCCGACAATTTTGGCGGCGGCGACAATGTTAATTTTACTTTCGGTTTTATTATTATTTACAATGGAAGCACTGCGCCGCCGCAGCGAAAGACACCGCGGCATCCGCGTTTAAATATTTTTCTTTCTGCAAAACGGGAATTTTTTTACCGTTTACCATTTGCCGCCTGCCGCATAAAAGCCGCGTAAAAATACAACGCCCGCCGTTCCCGCTTTCGCGGGAATGGGGAGTTGATAGAATCGTGAATTGATGTTTTGCCGCGCGCGGAAATTTTAACCATTCCCGAAAATCCCCCGCCCCCGGCATTTGTCGGGGGCGAAACTATGCGCCGCAGTTTATTGCGGCAAGTATCGGGGCATGGCGGAGTAAATTTCGCAGCGCGGTTTCGCTCCCGATTAAAATCGGAAGCGGGAATTTAAGAGCGGCGGCGCATTCCCCAAAAACCCAAGAATGCGGTATAATCCGAAATCATGCCATGCGGAAAATGCTTTGCCAAAACTCCCCGTTGTCGTTATAGCCGGACGCCCCAATGTGGGGAAATCGCTGCTGTTTAACCGGCTGTGCGGGCGGCGCGCTTCGCTCGTGCATGGCGCGCCGGGGATGACTTTGGATTATCTTTGTGAAACGGCGCATTTTGCCCCCGGACGCCCCGCGATGTTGGTGGATACCGGCGGCGTGCAAGGCGAAGAAAATGATTGGTCGGACGATGCGGCGCGGCGCATGGAAAAAGCGGCGGACGGCGCGGATATTTTTTTGCTTGTAGCGGATGCGCGCGCCGGGGTGCGGCACGGAGACGAAGCGGTGCTGGCGATGTTGCGGCGGCGTTGGCCCGGCGCGCCCCGTTTGTTGCTGGCGAATAAATCGGAAGGCATGACGGAAGCGGAAGCGTGCGCCGATTTTTATCCGTTCCAAGAAGAAATTATCCCCGTGTCGGCAAAGCGGGGCGGCGGGCTGGACGGGTTGCGCGCCAAACTCGCCGCGATGCTGCCCGCCGCGCAAGAGGACAAATCGGGCATGCCGCTGGCGATTATCGGGCGTCCGAATGTCGGCAAATCTACTTTGTTAAATAACATGTTGCGGCGCGACCGCGCGCTGGTTTCCGCCCGTCCGGGGACGACCCGGGATAATATTTGCGCGCCGTTGTCTTCGCGCCACGGCGAATTTTTGCTGACCGATACGGCGGGCATGCGCCGCCGCCGCGAAACTGCGGAACAAATCCGATTGAGCGTTGCGGCGGCGCGCGATGCGCTGGAGCGGACGGCGGCGGTGTTGCTGGTTTGGGATATGGCGGAAGGCATCACCCGCCAGGACAAACGGCTCGCCGCAATGGTGGCGGAAGCCGGTTGCGGCGCGGCGTTGGTCGGCAACAAAAGCGATTTGCTCCCCGCCGCGCGGCGCGCGCAAACGCTCGCCCGGCAGGCAAAAGAATTGTCTTTGGGATTTGAAGCGCGCGCGTTTGCCGCCTCGGCGGTGTCGGAAAAAGCGCCGGTTTCGGGAATGCTTTTGGCGGCGCGGCGGGCGGCGGAGGCGGCGCAAACCCGGTTTTCCACCGCGCAGCTCAACCGCGCATTATCCGAAGCGGTGAAGAAACATCCGCCGCCGTTTTCCGGCACGGCGCGCCCCAAATTGCGTTATATCCACCAAGGCGGGCGCGCGCCGCTACGTTTTGTCATTCATGGCGGGTCGGTTTCGCGCCTTGCCGATGAATACCGGCGGTATTTGGCGTCCGCATTATCGCGCCGTTTGTCTTTGGTTGGCGCGCCGTTGCGGCTTGATTTTCGCGCCGAAGAAAATCCATATGTCCGCGCCTAATCCATCCGCGCCAAAACGGGCGTTATTATTGGCGGCGGGCGGCGGGCGCGAAGAATGCGAAGAATTGAGCGAACTCGCCGCCGTCTCCGGTTATTTTTGTCCGGCGATGCATTCCGCCGCGGTGCGCCGCCCAAAAGCCGCGACTTATATCGGCGAAGGGGCGATTACGGCGGCGGGCGAATTGGCGGAAAAATTTAAAACCGAAGCCGTGATTGTCGGGGCGGATTTGTCTTCGGTGCAGGCGCGCAATTTGGAGGCGCGCTGGGGCGTGCGGGTGATTGACCGCACCGATTTAATTTTGGAAATTTTCAGCGTCCGCGCGCGCGCTTACGAAAGCAAATTGCAGGTGGAATTGGCGCGCAGCCGGCGGCGGCTGGGGCGGCTTGCCGGGCAGTGGACGCATTTGGAGCGGCAGCGCGGCGGCATTGGTTTGCGCGGCGGTCCGGGCGAAAAACAAATTGAAATAGACCGCCGCCTGCTTTCCGCCAAAATTAAAAAGATAGAGCGCAAAATAGAATCCATGGCGGCGCGCAACATGACGGCGCGCGCGCGGCGCGCCAAAAACGGCGTGCTGACCGCCGCGTTAGTCGGCTATACCAACGCCGGAAAATCCACTTTGTTTAACGCGCTGACCCGCGCCGGAATGTCCGCTAACCCCCGCCCGTTTGACACCGTGGATTCCACCGCGCGGCGGATTTTTATTGACGGGACGGCGGCGGTTGTTTCGGACACGGTCGGATTTATCCGCAATTTGCCGCACGAATTGCTCGCCGGATTCCGCGCGACTTTGCAGGAAGCGGCGGCGGGCGATGTGATTGCGGTGGTCGCCGATGCGGCTTGTCCCGATTGCGGGGAGCGGCTTTCGGCGGTGCATTCTACTTTGGACGCCATCGGCGCCGCTCCGGAGCGGCGGCTTTTGGTCATGAATAAAATTGACAAAATCGGCGTTTCGGCGCGCACAATGCGGGGGGCATGTGGTACAATACGGGAAGTTTGGCTTTCCGGCCGGCGCGGCGAAGGCGTTGCCGGGTTGCGGCGGGCGCTGCAAGAAGCGGCAAAAAACGCCGCACAAGAAAAACCCGAAAATACGGATGAAAATCAAAGCTTTTTTTCAGAACCAACTGCCCGATATTGACAAAGCGCTGCGCGATTTGGCGGAGCGTTTTCTCGGCGGCGGCGCCAAAAAACGGGCGCAGGAATTTTCGCGCGATTCGCACGACGGCGGCGAAGACCCCGAAGACGGGGGCGGCGGCATCGTCCTGCCGCCGGTGCACTATTTGGCGGTATTGCTGCTGTCGGCGTTGTTGTTGCTGTGGGCGCTGTTCGGCTTTTTTACCGTAGACGCGAGCGAGCGCGCGGTGATGTTCCGGCTGGGCAATCCGAGCGGCATCAAATCTCCCGGGCTGGTCTGGCACATGCCGCTGATTGAAGATTACCGCATCGTCAACCTGACCGAAGTGCGGCGCGTGGAAGTCGGTTTTCGCCGCGAAGCCAAACGCAAAACCGAGCGCGAATCGCTGATGCTGACCGGCGATTTAAATATTATAGACATGCAATTTGTCGTCCAATACGCGCTCAACGACCCCGAACAATTTTTGTTTGAAAACCGCTTTTCCAACGCGCGCGCCGAAGATGTGGTGAAACAAGTCGCCGAAACGGCGATGCGCGAAGTCGTCGGCAAAAGCGAGATAGATTTCGTTCTTTACGAAGGGCGCGAATCCATCGCCGAAGAAACAAAGCAACGGATGCAGGACATTCTCAACCGCTACAAAACTGGCATAGAAGTGCGCGAAGTCGCGATTCAAAATGTGCAGCCGCCCGACCAGGTGCAGGACGCGTTTGAAGACGCGATTAAGGCGCGGCAGGACAAAGAGCGCAAAATCAACGAAGGGCAAGCTTACGCCAACGACATTTTGCCGCGCGCGCAAGGGCAGGCGGCGCGCCTGTTGGAAGACGCCGAAGCATACCGGCGCAGCTCTATCGCGCGCGCCGCCGGCGATTCCGACCGCTTTTTGCTGATTGCCGCGGAGTTTGCCAAAGCGCCCGAAGTCACCCGCCGCCGTTTGTATTTGGAAACGCTGGAAGAAGTCATGGGACGCGCCAGCAAAGTTATCATAGACCAATCTAACACGGGCAATTTGCTTTATCTGCCGCTGGACCGCCTGTTGCAGGCGGGCGGCGGGGCGGCGCGCCCGCTGGCGGAAGACAACGCCCCGGCGCTTGCGCCGCAATCCGCGCCGTCTTCCCTTGACGAATTGCGGCGGCGTTTGCGCGCCGGCGGACAAAGCGGACCGGAGGCGCTGCAATGAACAACGCGCGCCCGTTGGCGCTGTTTTTGGGCGGCGTTTTTCTGCTGATGGCGTTGCTCGGCAATTCGCTGTTTATCGTTTATCCGTGGCAGAGCGCGCTGGTGTTGCAATTCGGCGAAATTGTCGCCGCCAAACAATCGCCCGGGCTTTACGCCAAAGCGCCGTGGCAAAGCTTGCGCCTGTTTGATTCGCGCGTGCTGACGATTGACACCGAAGAACCCGACCGCTACATCACCGCCGAAAAAGAAAACCTGCTGGTGGATTCATATGTCAAGTGGCGCATCATAGACCCGCCCCGTTTTTACGAGCGCCTGCTCGGCAGCGAAACCAGCGCGGCGGGGCGTTTGCAGGAAATTATCAACCGCGGTTTGCGCGACGAAATCGGCAAGCGGACGGTAAAAGACGTCGTCACCGGCGAGCGCGAGCGGGTGATGCAAATTATGCGCGACCGCGCCAACGAAGGCGCGGACGAATTGGGATTGGAAGTTTTGGATGTGCGCATGAAGCGCGTGGATTTGCCCGCCGGCGTTTCCGAAAATGTGTATAAAAACATGATAGAAGAACGCCGCCGCATCGCCAACGAGCGGCGCAGCGAAGGCGAAGCCGAAAAAGAAAAAATCCGCGCCGAAGCCGACCGCGAGCGCGTTGTGATTTTGTCCGATGCGGCGCGGCGCGGCGAAGAAATTCGCGGGCGCGGGGACGCGGATGCGGCGGGCAAATACGCCGCCGCTTTTTCGCAACATTTGGATTTTTACGATTTTTACCGGACGCTTGCCGCCTACCGCAAAACTTTGGGCGCGGGCGGCGATTTCTTCATCCTTTCGCCCGAGTCGGATTTCTTCCGTTTCTTAAAAGAAGAATCCGGCGGCGCACCGCCCGCGGCAAACGGCAAAGAAACTGAAGAATTCGAAAACGCCGAAAACAACGAAGCGCAATAAACGGCTCCGTCCGTTCTTTTTTCATTTCGGCGAAAGCCGCAATTTTCCCGCATTCCGCCGTAAAATGCGGAATGCTAAAAATCCAACATTCGCAAAACTCCGAAATTTTCCGGGATGACAAATTTCCCCGCCCGGTATTTACCGAAAGCGGGCGTGTTAATAAATCATGCTATTTCCGCGGATGGAAATCCAATTTTTCCGCAAAGCGAAAATTTGCGGCGCAAACGGAACAGGAGCGGTTTGCGCGGAAATGGCATGCATTAATTAAATATTCTTATTCCGGTTTTTGCGGAAGGGAAAATATTTTTACCGCCCCGCGTTTTAGATTTAACATGAAAACGGCAAAATTAATGCGGCGAAAATTTTGCCGTTGCGCGGTTTTGCGGTAAAATTAAGAATATTCCGGCGGCGCAAAACAATGCCGCATTGCGGCGCGGCGCGCGGCTTTTGGCGGAATGCTTGAAAATTATCCGGCGAGAAAGGCGAGAATTATGCGGATGCGGAGACGGATGCGGGATGGGGTGGAAATATTGCCGCCGATTTTTTCGGCGCGGCAAATTGCGGATTTTTCGGCGCGCCTTAAAACCGAAACCGAACTCGCCGCGCAATGGGCGGCGGACAATCAATACGCCGTTTCATCGCCCCCAAAAATCGGCTGCGAATTGGAATGTTGTTTGGTTGACGGCGCGTTTTTGCCCGCGCCGCTGGCGGAAGAATTTATCCGCGCCGCCGGCGACCCTTCGGTGACTTTTGAGTTGGGGCGGTTTAATGCGGAATTTAACCTGCCGCCCGCCGTCTTGCGCGGCGCGGCTTTCGGCAAAATGGAACGCGCGATGCGCGCCTGTTTGCGGCGGGCGGGAACGGCGGCGCGCGCGTTGGGCGCAAAAGTTTACGCCGGGGGAATCTTGCCGACTTTGTCGCCCGCCGATTTTGTATCGGCGATGATAACCGCAAAGCCGCGTTATGCGATGCTGGAGCGGCAGCTGCGGATTATGAAAAACGGGCGTCCGTTTGCGGTGGATTTGGGCTATAACGACAGCGTGCAGTTTGCGGTCAACAGCGCGGCGATTGAAGCGGCGGCGACTTCTTTTCAAGTGCATGTGGAAATCCCCGGCGGCGAATCGGCGGCGTTTTACAACGCGGCGCAGGCGGCGTGCGCGCCGATGATTGCGGCGTGCGCGAATGCGCCGTTTTTTATGGGACGCAAATTGTGGGCGGAAACGCGCGTGCCGTTGTTTGAACAAATTTTATTTGAGCGTTTTGCCGGGCGCAAAAAAACTTCCGGCGGGCGGCGGCGCAAAGATATTTTCGGCGCGAATTATCTGCGCGGTTCGGCGGCGGAATTGTTCTCGTTAAACTTGTCGCATTTTCCGCCGTTGCTGCCGTTGGCGCAAAAATCCCCGCCCCAAAAAATGCGCCATTTATCGTTTCATAACGGGACGATTTGGCGTTGGAACCGCCCGGTTTTAGGTTTCGGCAAAAACGGCGCGCCGGGACTCCGCATAGAACACCGCCCGCTGCCGTCCGGTCCGTCTTGCGCGGATATGGCGGCGAATATCGCGCTGTTTACCGGGCTGGTATACGGGTTGCGCGAAACATTTTCGCCGCAAGAATTAAAACGGGGCGGGGCGGCGTTGCCGTTTGAAACGGCGCGCGCCAATTTTTACGCCGCCGCGCGGGACGGCATGGACGCCGGACTAACTTGGTTTAACGGCAAAAAAACAACGGCGCGCAAATTAATATTAAAAGAAATCCTGCCCGCCGCGGCGCGCGGTTTAAAATGTTTGCCGGAGCTGGACGCCGAAGACGGCGAAAAATATTTAGACATCATCCGCGCGCGCGCCGCCAAAAACCAAAACGGCGCGCAATGGCAATCGCGCTACATCGCCAAACACGGCGGCGGCACGGCGGGAATGGCGCGCCTCGCCGCCGCCTACCACCGCCGCCAACAAAGCAACCGCCCCGTGCATGAGTGGGATGTGTGAGCGGAATTAATTTAGCCGCATTCTTCCAATTCTCCGTTGTTTATAATCGCCTTCATTTCTTTTCGGGCGTTTTCTTCAATCAATTTAAGTTGCTCGCTTTCATCGGGGTAGTATTTATTGCATTGTAATTTTCCTTTAACAAATTTCCCTGTCGGGTTATTATTCCGACGTATTTCATAATTCCATATAACAAGTTCCCCAGTGCTTTCTCTGCAATTATGGCAATATTGGGCTCCGGACATTCTTTTTGTTCCTTTTTTGTTATAGCATTGCCCTTTTTTCCCTTCTTTGGGGCGAACATCGTAGCAATCCCATGGATTTTCCGCAAGCTTAACTGCCGCGATGCCGGCGACAACAACAACGCCGGTGCCGACTACTTTTAATGTTCCTTTTCTTAACCACCGAGGCGGCCAGTCGTCCAAATCACAATCAGACAAAGAATATAATGGAATAAGATTATTATTCAAGTATTCTTTAGCGGTAGTATTTAATTTTTCCGACTGCTCCTGTGCGGTAAAACCGGGCTCTTCGCAGGACACGGAAGCCGTTAATATTTTTTTCGTTTTAACAGATTCGGACGAATCATTTTCTTTGCAAAATACTTCATATTCTTGAACGATACGGTCGCCGTCTTTTTCCCGGCAAACGCCGCAAAGTTCCGCGCCGGGAATTACCTTTTCGCCTTTGCGGCATTCGCCCGCCGCGCCTTCTTTGGGGAGGGCGGTATAATCGGCGGTATGCGCCGGATTGGCAACAAAGGCAAAAATAACAATGCCTGCAATGAAGTTTTTCATGCGTTCCCCCGTTTACATAGATTTATAATTCGGGCCGCCGCCGCCTTCCGGCGCGGTCCATTTTATGTTTTGGGTCGGGTCTTTTATGTCGCAGGTTTTGCAGTGGACGCAGTTTTGCGCGTTGATTACCAGCTTTTT
>JBPCWY010000209.1:0-5126 GCA_051009035.1 Gammaproteobacteria bacterium | reverse complement strand
GCCCAAACTTGTCGTAGCAGACGAACCCGTTTCGGCGCTGGATGTTTCGGTGCAGGCGGCGGTCATTGATTTGTTGCTGGATATTCAGGCGCGCCACGACACGACCCTGCTTTTTATCAGCCACGATTTGTCGCTGGTGCGCTATCTCGCCGACCACATTATCGTCATGTATTTGGGGCGGATTATGGAACAAGGCGTGACCAAAAATGTATTCGCGCCGCCCTACCACCCCTACACCGAGGCACTGCTTTCCGCCGTCCCCATCGCCGACCACCGCGTAGAAAAAGAAGAAATCATTTTAGAAGGCGAATTGCCTTCGCCGTTAAAACCCCCGTCCGGTTGCCCGTTTTCCACGCGCTGCCCGCGCAAACTCGGCGAAATCTGCGACAAAGAATTGCCCCCCAAACACGATTTCGGGGACGGGCATGAAGTATACTGCCACTTGGACGCCGAAACCCTAAAAGCAGTCCGCCCCGTCTTCCGCATGAAAGAAGAGCAACCGGCGGCGGCGGTTTAAAAGTTTATGAACGACGGTTATGTTAAAAAAGGCGCGGGTTACAGGGATTCCCTCCGGGACATTGTCCGGATTCGCGCGTTTGAAGGCGGCGCGATATACAAGGGATGCGACAAAAGCGGAAACCTTTTATTAACTCATGTCATTCCCGCGCAGGCGGGAATCCAGTAGCGGCGTAAGCCGCTCCTTTTTCGTTTGCGCCGCAAGTTTCCGCTTTGCGGAAAGGACTGGATTCCCGCCTGCGCGGGAATGACATGATTTTTTTATTTTGGCGCGGGATAAACTAAACCCGCCCCCGGCAAAAACGGGAACGGCTAATATTTATAATTGCAAATTAACGCCGCGCATTAAAACATGTGCTGTCCGCCGTTGGCGGCTATGTTTGCGCCGGTGATGAAGCCGGATTCTTCGGACGCTAAAAAGGCGACGATGCGCGCGATTTCGTCCGGCGTCCCCAAACGCCCCGCCGGAATCTGCGCGATTATTTTTTCGCGCACTTCTTCCGCAATCGCCATCACCATGTCGGTTCCGATGTAGCCGGGCGAAACCGTATTAACCGTCACGCCTTTTTTGATCACCTCCTGCGCCAGCGCTTTGGTAAAACCGTGCATGCCCGCTTTTGCCGCGGAATAATTGACTTGTCCGAACTGCCCTTTTTGCGCGTTGACCGAAGAGATATTAATCACGCGCCCAAAACCGCGCGAAGCCATGCCCTCTATAAACTGGCGCGTAATATAAAACACGCCGCTGAGATTCGCCGCAATCACTTCGTCCCACATTTGCTGCGTCATTTTGCGGCATAATCCGTCCCGCGTAATGCCGGCGTTGTTCACCAAAATATCCGCGCCGCCAAAATCGTTTTCCAATTTTTCGCGCAGGGCGGCGCAGTCGTCCCAGCGGCTGACATCGCACAAATACGCGCGAAACCCGTCATAACCCGCTTCTTTTTGCCGCGCCAGCCATCCTTCCAAACGCGCGCCGTTATGAATGTATGTCGCCGCCACCGCATAACCCGATTCGTGCAGGCGGCGGCAAATCGCCGTGCCAATTCCGCCCAACCCGCCGGTAACCAAAGCCGTTTTTTTGTCCGCCATTGTGTTTCTCCTTTTTGGAATAAAAAATTAATTGCGCTCCACCGCAAGGGCGACGCCCATGCCGCCGCCGATGCAAAGAGACGCGAGTCCTTTTTTTGCATCGCGCCGCGCCATTTCGTGCAGCAAACTCGCCAATACGCGCGCACCGGACGCGCCAATCGGATGTCCGAGCGCAATCGCGCCGCCGTTGATATTAACCAGCGATTCGTCCCATTCCATTTCGCGGTTGACCGCAATCGCCTGCGCCGCAAACGCTTCGTTAATTTCCATGAGTTCCAAATCGGCGGCGCGCCAGCCCGCTTTTTGCAAACATTTTTTCGCCGCCGGGACGGGACCCATTCCCATAATTTCCGGCTCCACGCCGCAACTCGCCGCGGCGCGAATCACCGCCAGCGGTTTTAAATTTAACGCCGCGGCTTTTTCCGCGCTCATCACCAAAACCGCCGCCGCGCCGTCGTTAATGCCCGAAGCGTTGCCCGCCGTTACCGTCCCGTCTTTGCGAAACGCCGGACGCAATACGGAGAAAGATTCCGCCGTAGCATTGTGGCGGATATATTCGTCCGCGTCAAAAATTTGCGGCGCGCCTTTGCGTTGCGGGATTTCCAGCGGCGCGATTTCTTCGGCAAAACGCCCCGCCTTTTGCGCCGCTTCGGCTTTGTTTTGCGAAGCGCATGCAAACGCGTCCTGCTCCTCGCGCGATATTTTATATTTTGCCGCGACATTTTCGGCGGTAATTCCCATGTGGTATTTGTGAAACGCGTCCGTCAACCCGTCGCAAACCATCGTATCCGCAAGCGCGCCGTCCCCCAAACGAAAACCGCGGCGCGAATTGTTTAAGACATGCGGGCTTGCGCTCATATTTTCCTGCCCGCCCGCAACGATAATTTCGGCGTCTCCGCAGGCGATACTTTGCGCCGCCAGATGGACCGCGCGCAAACCGCTGCCGCATACTTGGTTAATCGTCATCGCCGGCGTTTCCACCGGAATGCCCGCCGCCATTGCCGCCTGCCGCGCCGGATTTTGCCCGACTCCGGCGGACAATACTTGCCCCATAATCACATCATCCGCCGCCGCCGCTTCCACGCCCGCGCGTTGGAATAATTGCGAAATAATATTCCCGCCGATGTGCGCCGCCGGCATGGCGGACAGCGCGCCCAAAAATTTTCCAATCGCGCTGCGGCACGCGGCGGTAATCACTGCTTCTTTCATGTTGCGTTCTCCGTGGTTTCTAAAAATCGGGGGGCGCGCACATATTCGCCGGGCGCGTCTTCGCGCGGCGCATAGCGGGCGTTGCCTTGTTTTTTGGGCGCGGCGATTTGCCGTCCGGAATGCGGGCGCAGCCATTCCAGCCAATCGTCCCACCAGCCGCCTTCCGCGCTTTGCGCCGCGGCGCGCCATTCTTCCGCGTTTTTTATTCCGCCCAGCGGCGCGGCTTGGTGCCGTCCTTTTTTTGCCGCGGGCGGATTAACGATGCCGGCGATGTGCCCGCTTGCCGCCAATACAAAACGCGTTTTGCCGCCCAACAAACGCGCGCTGTCAAACGCCGCCGTCCACGGGACGATATGGTCTTTTTTGCATGCAACCGCGTAAGCGGGAATTTTTACCGCGGAAAGACGCGCGGGCGCGCCGCAAAACTCCGCCTTATTTTTGGCGATGCGGTTTTCCAAATAAGTCGCGCGCACATATTCGGCAAACATCGGGCCCGGCAAGTTTGTAGAATCCGCGTTCCAAAACAACAAATCAAACGCCTGCGGTTTTTGTCCGCGGTAATAATTGTTAATAAAATACGGCCAAATTAAATCGTTCGGGCGCAGCGCCGAAAAACCGCGCGCGAGTTCGCCGCCGTCCGCCAGCCCGCCGTTGGCGCAGCGTTTTTCCAACGCCGCGACATATTCTTCGTCAATAAACATGCCGATGTCGCCCGCTTCGGAAAAATCCAGCATCGCCGCAAGCAAAGTCATGGACTGCGCCGGAAACTCTTTTTCGCGCGCCAAAACCGCGAGCGCCACGGCGAGCATCGTCCCGCCGATGCAAAAACCGAGCGCGTTAATTTTTGCCTGCCCCGAAACGGCGCGCGCCGTCTCCATCGCCGCCATCACGCCCTCGCGCAAATAAAAATCCCAACCCAAATTGCGGTGCGGCGCGGACGCATTAACCCACGAAATTAAAAACACGCGGTGTCCGGCGGCGACGGCGTGGCGGACGAAAGAATTTTGCGCCTGCAAATCCAAAATATAATATTTATTAATGCACGGCGGCACAATCAACAACGGGCGTTGAAAAACCCGCGCGGTTTGCGGCGCATATTCCAGCAGCTGCATAATATCGTTTTGGAAAATAACTTTGCCCGGCGTGCAGGCAACATTTTCGCCCAACGCAAACGCCGTTTTGTCGACGTTGTTAACCGCCCCGCTTTGCATGTCGGCGGTAAAATTTTTCATCCCCTCGGCGAAATTTTTGCCCCCGGTTTTAACCGCGTCATCCAACACTTCCGGATTCGTCAGCGGAAAATTGGACGGCGAGGCGGCGGAAATATATTGCGCGGCGGCAAAATCCAACAATTTTTTATCGGCGGCGGAAATATCGGCGCGCGCGATAATCTCGCGCAACGCTTCGCCGCCGAGCAGATAATTTTGGGAGAGAAAGAAAAAAAACGGATTGCGCCATTGTTCGGCGGCGAAACGTTTATCCGTGGCGGGCGGAGGCGAGTTGATTTGCGCCGCCATTTCCGCCTGTTTTTTTTGCGCCTCATTGGCGACTCCAACCCACACATCGGGGTTCGCCGCCAACGCATCGGCAAGCCGTTTCCAAGCCGCCGCAACCTTTTTTCCGGCAAGCAAAGCCGCAGAATCCCCCAAAAAATCATCACCATCCATACCCCAATTTTACCATATTTTTTTGCATTGCACAAAATTCCCCCGTCCCCGCCCCCAAAAACCCAAGATTCCGCCCCCTCCCGCCCCTCCCGCAAAGCAAAATCCCGCCCCGTCCGCCCGCCGCCAAAAAGGCAAAACCCTCAAAAATCCCCCTACCCCGCCATTCCCCTCCGCCTGCCATTCCCCCTCGCCGTCATTCCTGCGTAGGCAGGAATCTCATCACCGGCAGCCGTGTATGAAAAAGCGCAATTCCCGCCCCATACCCGCGATTTCCCCCACACCTGTCATTCCTGCGAAAGCAGGAATCCAGCGTCTTTAATCTTTGCCGCAAAAATCCGCCCCTGCGAATAGCAAAGACAAAACCGGACAGCGGCTAACGCCCAACTCCGCAAACGACAAGAGATTCCTGCCTACGCAGAAATGACGGATACGGAAGCGAAAAACAAACCGCCCATTCCCGCCCCGCCATAATCCTCGCCCCCCCGCCGTCATTCCCGCGAAAACGGAAATCCAAAATGCCCGCTTTGCCTTGCAATTTTACCCATTCGCCAAAGTTAACTATTTGGATTCCCGTCTACGCGGGAATGGCGGCGGAGGGCGCAAACCGGACGGCGGACGGGTGGCGTTTATACCGCCGGACGG
>JBPCWY010000208.1:0-4948 GCA_051009035.1 Gammaproteobacteria bacterium | reverse complement strand
TCAATAAGTCCGCTTTTTCGGCGGAAAAGTTTCCACGGTCAGCGGTTTGTCCTGCACCGGGCGGTAGTCCAGACGGTCGCCTTCGGAAAAATATAGCGTGTGGCGAATCCAGTTCGCGTCGTCGCGTTCTTTGTAGTCGTCGCGGGCGTGAGCGCCGCGGCTTTCTTTGCGGGCGGCGGCGGAATGCACCGTCGCCGCCGCTACTTCCAGCAGGTTTTCCAATTCCATCGCTTCTATGCGCGCCGTGTTGTATACCCGGCTTTGGTCTTGGATGGCGGTTTGCGCCATCTTTTCTTTGACCGCATTAAACTTTTGCAGCCCCGTTTGCATGTTGTCTTCGGTGCGGAATACGCCGAAATGGTTTTGCAAAGTATCGCGCAATTCGTCGCGCGCGCGGTCGGGCATTTCGCCGCCTTTTTTGTCCCAGCGGGCGATGCGCGAAAGCGCCATGTCCGCCGCGTCTTCCGCGATGTCGCCCGCTTTTAAATGTTTCCGGTTTTCCAAAATGTGTTTGCCGGCGGCGCGCCCGAAGACGACCAAATCCAAAAGCGAATTGCTCCCCAGCCGGTTGGAGCCATGCACCGAAACGCTGGCGCACTCGCCCACCGCGTAGAGTCCGGGGACGATGGAATCCGCGCCGTTGGCGTGCGTGATGGCTTCGGCAAAACGGGTTGTGGGGATTCCGCCCATCATATAATGCACCGTCGGCACGACCGGAATCGGGTTTTTAACCGGGTCAACATTGGCGAATTTAATCGCAATTTCGCGGATGGAAGGCAGGCGCTCTTGGATAATATCCTCGCCCAAGTGGTCAAGTTTTAATTCCACATAATCTTTTTCCGCGCCGCATCCGCGCCCTTCCAAAATCTCCACCGCCATCGCCCGCGCAACGACATCGCGCCCCGCCAAATCTTTGGCGTTTGGCGCGTAGCGTTCCATAAACCGCTCGCCTTCCCCGTTGACCAAATAACCGCCTTCGCCGCGCGAACCTTCGGTAATCAAAACGCCCGCCCCCGCCACGCCGGTGGGATGAAATTGCCAAAACTCCATGTCTTGCAACGGCAATCCGGCGCGCAACGCCATGCCGAGTCCGTCTCCGGTGTTGGAAAATGCGTTTGTCGTGTGGCGGTAAATCCGCCCGCCCCCGCCGGTGGCGAGAATTGTCGCGGGTGCGCAAAACTGCACGGCTTCGCCGCTTTCAATTTCCAGCGCAACGCATCCGGCGACCCGCCCTTCTTTGTCGCGGATTAAATCCACGGCGAAGTATTCGTTAAAAAAATGCGCGCCCGCTTTTAAGCTTTGCTGGTAAAGCGTATGCAGCATCGCGTGTCCGGTGCGGTCGGCGGCGGCGCAAGTGCGGGACGCCTGCGCGCCCCCGTAATTTTGCGACATGCCGCCGAACGGGCGCTGGTAAATCCGCCCGTCTTCCAAACGCGAAAACGGCATGCCCATGTGTTCCAATTCATAAACGGCGTCCGCCGCATGCCGGCACATATATTCAATCGCGTCCTGGTCGCCCAAATAATCGGAACCTTTAACCGTGTCATACATGTGCCAGTGCCAATTGTCCGGCGTCACATTTCCCAGCGCCGCGCTAATGCCGCCTTGCGCGGCGACGGTATGCGAGCGGGTTGGAAAAAGTTTGGACACCACCGCGGCGCGGAGTCCGTTTTGGGCGAGTTCCACCGCGGCGCGCAACCCCGCCCCGCCGCCGCCGATAATAATCGCGTCAAATTTTCGCGTGGCAAGTTTCATGCTTCGCCGCCTTTCCCGTCATTGGAATTTGTAAAATCGGAATTGCCGGAATCCTTGAAAAATATTTCCCGGATAAACACCGCCGCGGCAATGCACAAAGACAAAACAGCGGCAAACCACAAAAACGCCGCAACGATTGCCGCCGCGAATTTTAATACAACCGCGCCGATTGTCAGCCCGATGAATGCTTGCAACCATTCCGCGGAATTTGCGCGCGTTTTAATTTCCGCTTCCGTCATAATAAAATCTTCGCCGCCCAGACGACGCAGGCGATTAAATATACGATGACGCCTAAAGTTTTAAACAGGCGCAGGACATCGTTTTTGAGGTAATCCATGTAAATATCGCGCGCGCCGATGAAGGCGTGCCACGCCAGCGACAGCACCGTGCAAAACAGCAACACGCGCACCGCGCCGTGTAAAACAAAAGCGCGCCATTCTTCGTAAGAGTCCGGGCGGCAAACTACCAGCATCGCAAAAATTACGCCGAAGGCGGCGAGCATGACCGCCGCCGTTGCGCGCTGGGCGACCCAGTCGCGGAGTCCGTAATGCGCGCCGACCGGCGTTTTCTTTACCACAGCCAAACTCCGAAAGCGATTGTCATCACAATGCTCGCGGCAAACGCCAGCCCCGCCGAAAAACGCGCCGCCGGCAAAGACGCGCCGATATGAAAATCCAAAAGTAAAAACCGCGCGCCCGCGCACGAGTGGTGAAACAACGCCCACGCCGCGCCCCAAACGCACAGCTTAATAAACGGATGCGAAAGGCATTTCGCGACTTGCGCGTAAGATTCTTCCGAAGCAACGCTTAAATCCAACGCCCACAGCGCAAACGGCAGCGCGATGATTAAAAGCGCGCCGCTGATGCGGTGGAAAATAGACAAAATGCCGGGCAACGGCAGGCGAATCGCGGGCAGGTTTAAATATTTCGGGCGCGGTTTTGTCATAACTCCGTCCCAAAAGAAGCCGCGGCGGGCGCCGGTTCGGAGGCGGCGGCGGCGACCGCCGGCACGACTTTTTCGCGCAGGCGTGGGTCAAATTGTTTCGGCAAAATATAATTCGCGCCGAATTCCAAATTCTCGTCAATCCCGGCGGCGGCGCGCACTTCGGGCGGCACCGGCTCCCGCGCCAAATCGGAAATCGCGTTAACCGCCGCGGTAAACATCGGCAGGGTAAATTTTTTCGCCCGCACATCCAGCGCGGCGCGAAACAAATACGGAAAACAAACGGAATTATTAACCTGGTTCGGAAAATCGGAACGCCCGGTCGCCATAATTAAATCGTCGCGCACTTGCGCCGCTTCGGACGGCATGATTTCCGGCACCGGATTGGACATCGCCATAATCACCGGACGGGCGCGCATTTTTTTCAGCATGTGCGGTTTAATCAAACCGCCGCGCGCAACGCCGATAACAACATCGGACATGCGCAATGCCGCTTCCAGCGTTTTTACTTTCGTGTCGCGGACGAATCCCATTTTGTAAGATTCCAATTGGTGCGCGCGGCTGCTGCTTAACGGGCCTTTGGAATCAAACATGAGAATTTGGCGTTTTTGCAAGCCGAAAAAATTCATCGCCAAACGGGTAACCGCAATCGCCGCCGCGCCCGCGCCCAATACCAAAATGCGGATATTTTCCGGCTTTTTGTTTTGCAATTCCAGCGCGTTGCGCAGCGCCGCCACGGTGACCACCGCGGTGCCGTGCTGGTCGTCATGCATGACGGGAATATTCAAACGGCGGCGCAGGCGGTGTTCTATAAAAAAACATTCCGGCGCGCGGATGTCTTCCAAATTAATCGCGCCGAAAGTCGGCGAAATATTGGCGACGGTTTCAATAAACACTTCCGGGGACGGCGAATTGACTTCAATGTCAAACGCGTCCACCCCGGCGAATTTTTTAAACAGCATCGCCTTGCCTTCCATCACCGGTTTGCCCGCCGATGCGCCGATGTTGCCGAGTCCCAAAACCGCCGTGCCGTTGCTAATTACGCCGACCAAATTGCCTTTGTTGGTGTATTTATAAACGGCTTCCGGGTCTTTTTCTATTTCCAAACACGGCGAAGCCACGCCCGGCGAATACGCCAGCGACAAATCATGCGCCGTTTCGGCGGGTTTGGTTAACGCCAAACCGATTTTGCCGGGCGGGTGCGCCGCGTGATATTCCAGCGCGGCTTTGGCGGGAGATTTTTCCGCGGGCTTTACGGCGGCGGATTGTTTCACGGGAGCAAGTGGCGGACGGCGTCGCGCTCTTCGCGCAATTCTTTTTCGGTCGCGCGCATTTTTTCGGCGCTAAAATCGTTGCACGGCAAATCCGGCACGACTTCCGCTTCGCCCGCGCCTTTGCAATGCATCGGATACGAATATACCAAACCCGATTCCACGCCGTATTCGCCCCGGCTGGCAACGCACATGCTCAAATAATCTTCGCCGCCGAGCGCCCAATCGCGCACATGGTCAATCGCCGCGGACGCCGCGGACGCCGCGCTGGATGCGCCGCGCGCTTTAATAATCGCCGCGCCCCGTTGTTGGACGGCGGGAATCATTTCCGTCTTATACCATTCTTCCCCGGCTCGCTCCAGCGCCGGTTTTCCGCCGATTTGGGCGTGGTGAATGTCCGGATATTGCGTTGCCGAGTGGTTGCCCCAAATAATCATCCGCCGCACATCGGAAACGGCGGCGCCGGTTTTGGCGGCAAGCTGCGCCATCGCGCGGTTGTGGTCAAGGCGGGTCATCGCGGAAAAACGGCGCGGGTCAATATCGGGCGCGTTTTGCATCGCAATCAGGCAGTTGGTATTTGCCGGATTTCCCACGACAAGCACATTTACGGTTTTTTTGGCGGCGGCGTTAATCGCTTTTCCCTGCGCCGAAAAAATCTCCGCGTTAGCGGCGAGCAGGTCTTTGCGCTCCATTCCCGGTCCGCGCGGTTTTGCGCCGACCAAAAAAATCACATCCGCATCGCCAAAAGCGGTTGCGGCATCGGCGGACTTGGAAATCCCCGCCAACGCGGGAAAAGCGCAATCGGCGAGCTCCATTTCCACGCCGTCCAATGCGGACAAAGACGCGGGAAGGTCCAGCAAACTCAGCCAAACGGGGCATTTTTCGCCAAAAAGCTGCCCGGCGGCGGCGCGAAAAAGCAATGCATAGCCGATTTGTCCGGCGGCGCCGCTAACGGCGATTTTTACGGGGGATTTAGACAT
>JBPCWY010000207.1:0-5579 GCA_051009035.1 Gammaproteobacteria bacterium | reverse complement strand
CAATTCCAATTCTTGCACCATGCCTTCGTGTGTCGGGTGCATGTAGCCCATCGCCAGCAAAACTAAATCGGCGGGCAAATCAAATTCGCTGCCGGGGACTTCCGCCATTTGCATTTTGCCGTTTTGGGTTTCCCAATTGAGGCGGACGGCGCGCAGTTTTGTGACGCGCCCGTTTTCGCCGCAAAATTCTTTTGTCGCCACCGCCCATTCGCGTTCGCATCCTTCGTCGTGCGAAGTGGAAGTGCGGAGTTTGAGCGGCCAATGCGGCCACGCCAGCGGTTTGTATTCTTCGTCCGGCGGCTGCGCGAGCAGTTCAAACTGCGCGACTTCCGCCGCGCCCTGCCGGTTGGAAGTGCCGATGCAATCGGAGCCGGTGTCGCCGCCGCCGATGACGACGACATGTTTTCCGCCGGCGAGAATATCGTCCGCCGCCGTTGGCAGCCCGGCGTTGCGGCGGTTTTGTTGCGGCAAAAAATCCATGGCAAAATGCACGCCCTGCAAATCGCGCCCCGGCACGGGCAAATCGCGCGGGTGTTCGCTGCCGGCGGCGACGATAACGGCGTCAAATTTTTCCGCCAATTTTGCGGCGGATATTCCGTCTTCGCCGATGCGGACATTGCAATGAAACACCGCGCCTTCGGCTTCCATTTGCGAAATGCGGCGGTCAATTAAATATTTTTCCATTTTAAAATCGGGGATTCCGAAGCGCAACAAACCGCCCGGACGCTCGTTTTTTTCAAACACTTCCACATCGTGTCCGGCGCGCGCGAGTTGCTGGGCGCACGCCAAACCGGAAGGACCGGAGCCGACGACGGCGGCGCGTTTGCCGCTTTTTGCCGCGGGCGGGCGGGGGCGCGCCCATCCTTCGTTCCATGCATTGTCGGCGATGGCGCGTTCTACGGATTTAATCGCCACGGCGTCGTCGTTGATATTTAAGGTGCAGGCGGCTTCGCACGGGGCGGGGCAGACGCGTCCGGTAAATTCGGGAAAGTTGTTGGTGGAATGTAAAACCGCCGCGGCGCGTTGCCAGCCGCCGCGATAAACGAGGTCGTTCCAATCGGGGATAATATTATCCACCGGACAGCCGGTTTGGCAAAACGGGATGCCGCAATCCATGCAACGCGCGGCTTGTTCGCCGATTTCGGCGTTGTCGGGGTAAAGCGCAAATTCGCGGTAGTGGCGCAGCCGCTCGGCGACCGGCGCGTATTCCGCGCGCGCCCGTTCAATTTCCAAAAATCCGGTATCTTTTCCCACAAGCGCATTTTACGCGATTTTGGCAAAAAAAACGCCGCGCGGATTTTGCCGCCGCGCCCTTTCTTCGCAATGTTTTGGGGATGCGGCGCGCGCCGATTTTCGCGCCGCCGGTTATTGCGTTTCCGCCGTCCAATATTGTTTTAGCGGCGCGCCGCCGGAGATAGCGGAAAATAATCCGACAAGCGGCGTCCGGCTTTCGCAATCCACATTCGGCGCGCCGCGTTTTTGGCGCAAATCGTCCAAATGCAAAGTGCGGATTTCCAGCGAAAAACGGGTGAGCGCGGTGGCGTTTAAGACGGAGCCGTGCAAGTGGGCGGCGGAAAAACACAGCAATTCGCCCGGTTTTGGCAAAACCGGCGCGGCGGTTTCGTCCGGTTTTGCCGCGGCGAGAGGCGCTGCGGGATACGCCGCCGCCCGCCCGCCGGCGGATTGTTTGCGGGACGCCAAAAATTCCTTAAACGACCATTCGGCGGTCGTATTCGCCAGCGGGCGGGTCCAGTAGGACGGATAAAACGCAAGCGTGCGGCGGGCGGTCAGCGGCCACACCGGCGCCCACCAATTTATCTGCGCCTGCATTCCCGCCCCCCAAGTATCGCGGTGGACTACGGCGTGCGAGCGAAAACCGCGTTTGGCAAGCTCCGCCGCATCGGCAACGGGCGGGGCAACGCGCAATCCGAGCGTATCCCAAAACATGTTTTTTTGCCCGACTCCGGCGGCGTCCAAAACGGCGGCGAAAAGCGGTTTGCATTCGGGGGAATTGACGCGTTTTTGCGCGGTTTCGGCGCGGCGTAAAAATTCGGCGCGGGAATATTGCAAATGCGCGCGGACGGGTTCTTTTGCCGCAAAACTTTCCCGCGCGATGCGGCGGACGCAAGCGAGCAACCGCCGCATTTCGGGCGCGGGCGGAAACAAAAGCAATTCCCCGGCAAAGGCGCGTTTTGCCGCCGCCGCAGCGGAAAGAGGCGGACGGACGGGCGACATGGAAACGGGCATGGGCGGATTATACATGACAAAATACGCGTTTTTCGCGCAAACCGCGCCGCAAACGCCGCGCGCGAATGTTGCGCCGCAAACGCCGCCGCGAATAATCGGGCGGACGGCGCGGTGCCGCCAGAGAGATTTGAACTCCCGACCAACTGATTACAAATCAGCTGCTCTACCGGGCTGAGCTATGGCGGCGGGCGGGCGCATTTTAACATGGCGGGTTTATAATGCAACATTGCCGGAGAGATGGCAGAGCGGTTTAATGCGGCGGACTTGAAATCCGCTAAGTGCGCAAGCCCTTCGGGGGTTCGAATCCCTCTCTCTCCGCCGCCCGCATTTTCCCCCGCGTCTATCCCCGCAAAAGCGGAAATTTTTTTACCGCGCGGGATATAAATCCGCCAAACAAATATCCGGCAAAGTGCAAGACGGCAAAAAACGCGGCAAAATTAATGTAATGCAAAACGGCGGATTTTTCCGCATGCCGCCCGCCCGTATTTGGCGCGGGTTTTTGAGAATCGCAACGCCGGCGGGAAAGTTGCCGCTACAAAGCCGGTTTCGCGCATGGATAACGGGTTGCGGAGTTTGTGTTATAATTTATCCGCCGCGGGACGGATATTCGCGGCGTTTTTTTTTGCGGCAAGGCGGAATGATTCGTAAAATTTTACATGCTTGGCGTTGCGCGTTTTCCAAATTGCGTTGCGGCGGATTGGGCGCAATAACGCGGCGCGGTTTATGCGGCGCATTATTATTAGCAGGCGCGGTTGCCTGCGGCGGCGGAGGTGGCGGCGGGGTAAATCTCGCCCAACCTATGAAAAATTGTCCGGACGGCGCTTTAACCGCGCAAGTGCCGGAAGACGAAACTTGCATGAAATTATGCTCGGGTGAGCCGATTGCGTTTGATGCGGAATGTCTGGAGATGAAAACATGCAAAGACAAAAGCATGATTTTATCGTCCGAGGTATGCATGAAAGATTGTCTGCCCGGTGCTTTAACCGCGCGCATACCGGAAGACGAAACTTGCATGAAATCATGCCCGGGGAGCAGTCCGGTTGCGTTTGAAGCGGAATGTCCGGAGATGACAAGATGCGGAAACGGTGATATGGTTTTGACTTCGGTAGGTTGCCGGGATTGTCCGGGGGCGGGTTCAATTCCGATGAATCAAAGTTGTCCGGCAACGGTATCTTGCGCGGGCGGTATTTTTTTGCCGGAAGGTTTTTCGTGCGGCGAGTTTGAGCAAAATTACGGATTGGAGCGGATTAACGCGCAAAGCGCGTATTTTGCGGGCGCATTCGGACAGAGCGTTACCGTCGCCGTCATTGACAGCGGCATGCGGGTGACGCATGCCGGTTTGGCGGCGAACATCGTGCCGGGGCGCGATTTTGTCAACGACGGCAAAGGAACTGATGTTACCGACATAGAAGGGCATGGAACCCAAGTTGGCGGTATTATTGCCGCAGTGCGGGGCGTTACCGGCCGTCCGCACGGAGTCGCGCCGCAAGCGAAATTAATGCCGTTAAAACTTGCTCCGGATGAAAATTCGGGGATAATTGACACTACCAAGATTTTGCAGGCGATGCAACACGCCATTGATGGAGGCGCGAAAATTATTAACAACAGTTACGGCGGCAGCCAAGTTTTACAGGGAACTTACAACGGAAAAAAATACTGGGCGGTGGCGGTCGATTCGTTTTCGTTGAAGCGATCCGGGGATTACAATCGATTCAGCAACTCCTTCACCGGCAGAGCGCGCGCATTGTCCGAAGTTCTTCGTGCCGGGGATGTCGTTGCGGTTTGGGCGGCGGGAAACGAAGCATGGTCGGCGGAGGGAAGCGTTATACTGTGCGATAATCTTGCAGTATCTTATGCGGAATGCCTCAATGAAAGCTCCAACTGGACACAAGTAATGCGGGACGAATTCATTACCCGCTTTGTTTCGGAAGATTATACCGATGCGGACGGCGATCCCGTCCTCGGATTTGGCGCATTGGCGGATATAACGGGCATTCGCGAATCGCGCCCGAATCTATTTAGTTTATATCCGTTTTTTGCCGCAACCGACCAAACCGCCGCGCTTTCCGCGTTTATAAGCGGCGATTTAAGCGGGCTTGATTCCGATTCGAGATTTACCGAATTTCGCGAGCGATGGCTGGCAGTAGTGGCGTTGGATGAGGGCGATGACAATCCAATCGCCCCTTACAGCAACGGTTGCGGCGTTGGAAAGTGGTGGTGCATTTCCGCGCCGGGGACTCGTATTTTCACCACGCGGGCGGGAAGCGATACGGATTATGGTACAAACAACGGCACTTCGTTTGCGGCGCCGCATGTCAGCGGGGCGTTGGCGGTCATCAAAAGCCGTTTTCCGGAGATGATGATGCCGGTCGTGCGCGCGATATTATTAACCACCGCGACTCCGCTGGGCGACCGCATCACCACCGGCGAATTGGACGACATTTACGGCTGGGGCATCGTCAATTTATCCGCCGCAATGGGTTTTTCCACCCTCAACATTTCCATGAAAATTAACCCGCCGCCGGACCCGCCGGATTCTTGCATGGAAGACGGCGCGCCCATTCCGGAATGCACTGCCGATATAGCGCCGGCAAGCATTCCGTTGTCGCAAGCGCGGATTGATTTGCCGGCGGCGTTGGCGCATCTCAAACCGCAATTAAGAGTGGCGAAAGCGGCGGTATCTTTTAACGGCGATGCATATTTTAATATGCCGTTATCCGGAATCGCGCATGCGCCCGCGGCGGCGGAATTGGAATTGGGCGATGCGGCGGCGGATATGTTGCGCCCGCAAGCGGACAATCGTTTTAACGAAGGCGTATTTTTTGCCGCAACCGATACAAAAACAAACCAATTCCGCTACGCGGGCGCGGAATTATCCGCGCCAAAATTCGGCGATTGGAGTATGCGTTACGATTTTTGCGAAGATTGCAAAAAATCCGCATGGCAAGAATGGAAAATATTTTCCAAAGATGAAAACGGAATTGCAAACGCAAACATCGGCGAAGAAATAACAGCGCCGTTTTTTGCGCATAATGAAAAATCGTTTGCCCTGCAAATGAAAGGCGAAGGATTGCGCCCGTTTGCCTCGTTTGGCGAAGCAAACGGCATGCCCTACGAACAATACGGATTGCGCCTGCGGCAAAACTACGCGCGTTTTGGTTGGCAAGCGGAAGCATCGCAAACAAACGAAGCGGAAAGTTTTCTCGGCGCAAACTTCGGCGCATTCGGCAAAACATCGTCCAAAACAACCGAAGGCAAAATAGCATTACACGGCGACATAGCAAAAAATTGGCGCGGTTTCGCAGGATACAGCCGCGCAAAAAGCAAAGTCC
>JBPCWY010000206.1:0-17638 GCA_051009035.1 Gammaproteobacteria bacterium | reverse complement strand
GCGCAATATCTTTCCGGCGGGGGCGAGCGTCCATGCCGTTTTGACGCAATATTAGTAGACGGCGACAACGCCGTTTGCTGGCTGCGCGCCGCCTTTGACGCCTCCGAAGATTTGGGATAACGCAAATTTGCGCGCGTAAATTCGCCTCCGATGAAAATCAACGGCGGGCGGTTTTCTCCGGATTTTCCATTCCCGAAAAGCGGGAATGGAGATATTTATTTCTTGGCGTAGATGATCCCGATTGCCGCGCCGAACATGCCGAATTGCACGGACAAGTAGAAAGTTTCCATCGCCAAAAAGAGCAACGCGCCGTCCACGGGCTGTTTGGCGAGCAACGCCAGCACATGCGAAGTCCAGAAAAATACCCCAACCCATGCGGCGAATTTCATCCCCCGCAACACCGGTTTGCCGGTCAGATTGACGAGGGGGTAGAGCGCGGACAAGACGCAACCTTGAATGAGGATGGACAGAAAGCCGAGGGCAAAGCTCGGCTCCGCGCCGAAATAGCCAAAGGCGATGTATTGCGGTTCAAACAGAACAATGTGCCACGCCACCGCCCATGCAAAGGTTGCAAGAGTGTAAGCGAGGGCGCCAAGTGCGATTGCTTTGAGATTCATAGTAGGAGAATTGCGGAGTTTCAACGCCTATTATACATGCCGCCGCCGCGCCGCTTTTTGGCGCATGCCGCCAGCCGCTTAAACCATTTCCACAAGACCATGTCATTCCTGCGAAGCATGTCCTCGCGAAGGCGGGGAGCAGGAATCCAGATCTTTCCGTGAAGCGGAAACTTTTGCCGCCGGCGAAAATGGAGCGGCTTGCGCCGCTGGTCTGGATTCCTGCTTTCGCAGGAATGACATGGGTTAAATTAAATTTAACCTCCCCGCCCCCGATTAAAATCGGGGGCGGGCAGTTAACTTTGGCGAATCGGTAAAATCCCGCAACAATGCCCGGCATTTTGGATTCCCGTCTGCGCGGGAATGGCGGAAGACGGGCGGGGTTTCCCTTTGCGGGAATGGCGGCATAGGCGGGTTTTCGTTTTTGCGCGCGGGAATGGCGCGGTTTTCCAAAACGGGGTTAAAAATATTTATTTTAATTTTGGATGTTTGTTGGATATTAATTTTCATTCTTTTATAATAGCGCGTTATGAAATACGGTTTTAATTTTAAGAAAGCGGGGGCGGTTTTGTTTCTCGCCGTTTTGCCGTTTGGGTTGTCGGGGTGTCCGGCGTTGGTGGCGGCGGGGGCGGCGGGCGGCGCGGTTGTCGCCAACGAAACGCGAACGACCGGCTCGCTCGTGGAAGACGAATTGATTGAAAATAAAGCGCTGATTCGCCTGCACGAAAATATCGGCGGGGACGCGCATGTCGTCGTCACAAGTTATAACCGGCGCGTGCTATTGACCGGACAAACGCCGAGCGACGAAGTGCGCGCGAAAATTAACGCCGTCATCGGCGGGATTGCCAATGTGCGCGAAGTGATTGACCAGATGGAAAGCGGCAACCCGTCTTCGCTTTCCGCGCGGTTTTCCGATTCTACGCTGACCGGGCGGGTGAAAATCGCCCTGTGCAATATCCAAATTGCGGGATTTTCGTGTTTGGATATTAAAGTCGTCACCGAAAAAGGCGTGGTGTATTTGCTCGGCTTGGTCGGCAAAGAACAAGCCGCCGTGGCAATTAACGCGGCGCGCAACATGCCCGGCGTGATTAAAGTGGTGAAAGTTTTTGAATACCGCTGATTTGCCCGCCGGTTTGCCTTTCGGCTTCCGGTTTTTTTTATGGACGCGGTTTCAATTAGCGCGGTTTTTGGCGCGGCGGCGGTTTCAACAGGCGCGGTCGCGGGTTCAATTTTTGCGGCGGATTAAACTTCCACCATCTCAAAATCTTCCTTGCGCGCGCCGCATTCGGGGCATGTCCAATTCATCGGCACATCGGCCCAGCGGGTGCCGGGCGGCAACCCTTCTTCGGGCGCGCCGTTTTTTTCATCGTAAAGCCAGCCGCAAATCTGGCACATATATGTGCGGAAAGGTTCTTCGTCCATGGCGGGGGATTGTATATGAAAGCGCCGCCCGTTGTATTAATTTTTTCCGCCTTTGACGGCACCGGCGGGGCGGGGCTGCTTGCCGATTGCCGCGCCGCCGCCGCCGCCGGGGGGTTGCCGCTGGCGGTTGCGGCGGCGTTGACGGCGCAAAATTTGGACGGCGTTTCGGCGCGGTGGAATGTCCCGCCGGCGCGGGTGCTGGCGCAATTTGCCGCGTTGCGCGCCAAACCGCTGGCGGTCAAAATCGGCGTGATTGGCAATCCCGCGGCGGTAGCGGCGTGTTTGGAATCGCTGGACGGCAATATTCCCGCGGTATGGGACCCGGTATTAACTCCGACCGGCGGCGCGCCGTTTGCCGATGCGGCGCAAATCCGCTTGTTGAAAAAACATATTTTGCCCCGCGCATTTATCGTCACCCCCAACCGCGCCGAATTGTCCGCATTGTCCGGCAGCGGCGAAGTCGCCGAGGGGGCGCGGCGGTTGCGGGAAGCGGGGGCGCGTTTTGTGCTGGCGACCGATGTGGGGGGCGGGGCGGAAGTGCGCCACGAATTGTATGCGGCGGGCGCGAATCCGGTTTGGCGGGCGCGTTGCCGGCGGCGGCGGGGGGCGTTTCATGGGAGCGGTTGTTTTTTTTCGTCCGTATTAGCGGCGCGTTTGGCGGCGGGCGATTCTCCGCCAAAAGCGGCAGCGCGGGCGCACCGCATGACTTTGGCGGCGATAGACCGCGCGCTGTCCATTCCCGCATTGGGGCGGCAACGCCTGTTGCGCGTTTAGCGGGCGGGTTAAAATTTCCGGCAATTTACGGGTATTTCCAGCAATTTACGGCAGATAATTTAACGGGCGGAATTAGCAAGCGGAAAATTAGCGCAAAAATCCGCGGTTGAAATTAAAACCCAAGCCAAAAAAGGAGGAAGCGGCGCATTTTTGGCGCGCGCCGTTTTTACCATCAAGGGGGCGAAAGTGATACAATCGCAAGCATGCCGCGCCGTATTTTAATTTTTCCCGCCTTGCCTTACGCCAACGGCGATATTCACCTCGGGCATCTGGTGGAATATATCCAAGCCGACATTTGGGCGCGCTTCCAAAAACTGCGCGGACACGAATGTTATTTTATCTGCGCCGACGACGCGCACGGCACGCCCGTGATGTTGCGCGCCGAAGCCGAAGGCGTTTCGCCCGAAAAATTAATCGCCCAAATGCGCGAAAAACACATGCGCGATTTTGCCGCGTTTCATGTCGCGTTTGACAACTATCACAGCACGCATTCCCCCGAAAACGAAGAATTGTCCGCCGAGATGTTTCGCCGCCTGCAAGCGGGCGGATGCATCGCCGAGCGGCGCATCGCGCAGCTTTACGACGAAGAAAAAGGCATGTTTTTGCCCGACCGCTATGTGCGCGGCGAATGCCCGAAATGCGGCGCGGCGGAGCAATACGGCGACTCGTGCGAGCGTTGCGGCGCGGCGTATTCTTCCGCCGAATTGAAAAACCCAAAATCCACATTGTCCGGCGCCGCCCCGGCGTTGCGCGAATCTTTGCATTATTTTTTGCAGCTGCGCGACCGCCGCGAAGAATTGCGCGCATGGACGCGGGAAGAAATCGCGGACCCCGCCCGCCCCGGCAAAACCGTCCCGCGCCTCCAAAAAGAAGCCGCCAACAAACTGCGCGAATGGCTGGAATCTTCCGATTTGCGCGACTGGGATATTTCGCGCGACCCGCCTTATTTCGGTTTTCGCATTCCGCACGCCGCCGAAGAAAAATATTTTTATGTATGGCTGGACGCGCCGGTCGGGTATATGGCGGGCTTTAAGAATTTTTGCGGCAAAGGCGGGCCGGATTTCGCCGATTTTTGGGCGGCGGAATCCGAACAAACCGCCGAGTTATACCATTTTATCGGCAAAGATATTTTGTATTTTCACGCCCTGTTTTGGCCGGTGATGTTAAAACACAGCGGCTACCGCCGTCCGACGCGGATTTTCGCGCACGGGTTTTTAACCGTCAACGGCGAAAAAATGTCAAAATCGCGCGGCACATTCATCACCGCCGAACATTATTTAAATTGCGGGTTAAACCCGGAATTTTTGCGCTACTACTACGCCTGCAAATTGGGCGGGCGGATGGACGATTTGGATTTGAGCTTGCCCGATTTTGCGGCGCGCGCCAACGGCGATTTGGTCGGAAAATTAATTAACATTCCAAGCCGCGCGGGCGGGTTTTTGCACCGTTTTTTTGGCGGCGCATTGGACGGCGAAAACGAATCGGGCGCGCATTTTACCGCCGCCGTCCGCCCCGTATTGGACGCCGCCGAAGCCGTCGCCATGGCTTACGAAAACCGCCGCTACCACGAAGCGGCGCGCCTGCTGATGCGCGCCGCCGATACGGTCAACGCGCACATTGATTCTTGCGCGCCGTGGGTGGCGGCAAAAGACGAAAACCGCCGCGGCGAATTGCACGCCGTTTGTTCCGCGGCGTTGCGCGCGTTTCATTTGCTGATGACGATGTTGCAGCCGGTGTTGCCGTCATCCGCGGCGGCGGCGGCGGAAATGTTAAACGCAACGCTGCAATGGGAGGACGAATTGCGCCCGTTGCCCGCCGGACACAAAGTGCAAAAATACCGCCATCTCCTAAAACGCATGCCCGAATCTTCCATTAATGCGCTGGTAGAAACGCCCGCCGAAAAACCCGCGGCGGGAGAATCTTCCGCGCCCGAAATCGGCATTGAAGATTTTGCCAAAATAGATTTGCGCATCGCCGTCGTCATCGCGGCGGAAGAAGTCGCGGGGGCGGACAAACTTTTGCGGCTGTCGCTGGATGCGGGAGACGGGCGGACGCGGCAGGTTTTTGCCGGAATCAAAAAACACTGCGCCGCGGATTCCATGGTCGGGCGGCGGGTGGTATATTTGGCGAATCTCAAAACGCGCAAAATGCGTTTCGGCGATTCCGAGGGGATGATTCTCGCCGCTTCGGCGGGGGAAGAATTGTGGCTTGCCGCCGCCGAAGGCGCGCCGCCCGGAGCGCGGGTGCGGTGAATATTGTTATTTTTGGCGGCAGCGGTTTTATCGGCGGGGCGCTGGCGCGCAAACTCGCCGCGCGCGGACACCATCTGACTTTGCCGGTGCGCGACCGCGAAAAAGCGAAAGAATTAATCGTCCTGCCAAATACGGATGTCGCGGCGTTTGACCCGTCCGCGATGCGCGGGGCGGCGTCCGCGCTTGCCGGCGCCGATGCGGTTATTAATTTAGTCGGCATCTTAAACGAAAGGTCCGGCGGCGAATTCGTTCGCGTGCATAGCGAATTCACCCGCGTCCTGTGCGATACCTGCGCGAGCCAAAAAGCGCGGCGGCTGGTGCATATCAGCGCGCTCAACGCCGGGGCGGGCGCGCCCAGCGAATACTTGCGCAGCAAAGGCAAAGCCGAACAAGCCATCCGCGCGGCGGCGGTGCGCCATGTGATTATCCGCCCGTCCGTCGTCATCGGTCCGGGCGATTCTTTAATAAACATGTTTGCGCGCCTCGCCCGTTTGTCGCCGGTGCTGTTGTTGCCGTGCGCTTCGCTTATGGTGCAGCCGATTGCGATTGACGATTTGACCGAAGTCATCGCGCATGCGGCGGAAAGCGGGGACGAAGACGGCAAAACATTGTCCGCCGCCGGTCCGGAAAAAATGCTCCTCGCCGAAGTTGCGCGCCGCACAATTGCCGCCGCCGGCATGCGCCGCCCCGTTGTCGGGCTCGGACCTTCCCTGTCGTATTGTTTGGGCGCGCTTACCGAAGCCCTGCCGGGCGTTCATTTTTTCAGCCGCGACAATTGTTTGTCGGCGCGCATTCCCACCACGGTGGGGGGCGAAAACGATGCGCGGCGAATTGTCGGCGAATTAACTTCGCTGGACGCCGTTCTCGCCCGCATGTTTGAAGGCGCGCCGCCGCCGCCCGCCCGCCGCCGCCGCTAACTTGCGCGCGTATTTGGTCGGCGGGGCGGTGCGCGATGCATTGCTGGGGCGCGAGGCGGGCGACCGCGATTTTGTCGTTATCGGCGCAACCCCCGAACAAATGCTCGCCGCCGGATACAAACCGGCGGGCGCGGATTTTCCCGTATTCATTCATCCGCAAACCGGCGAAGAATACGCGCTGGCGCGCACCGAAAGAAAAAGCGGGCGCGGACACCGCGGCTTTACTTTTTACGCCGCCCCCGAAGTTTCGTTGCCGGACGATTTGCGCCGCCGCGATTTAACCATCAACGCCATGGCGCGCGGCGAAGACGGGGATTTGATTGACCCGTTTGGCGGCGCGGCGGACATTGCCGCCAAAAAGTTGCGCCATGTCTCCCCCGCATTCGCCGAAGACCCGTTGCGCGTGTTGCGTGTTGCGCGTTTTGCCGCGGCGTTGCCCGATTTTTCCATCGCCGAAGAAACGCGGGAATTGATGCGCGAATTGGCGCAAAGCGGCGAGACGGCGGAATTATCCGCCGAGCGCGTTTGGCGCGAATTGGCGCGCGGTTTTGCCGCCCCCGCCCCGCGGCGCATGATTGAAATTTTGGAAGATTGCGGCGCATTGGCGCATATCCTCCCCGAAATCGCGGCGTTGCGCGGCGTGCCGGAGCGTTTGGATTATCATCCGGAAGGCGATACTTTTATTCATACGATGATGGCATTGGACGCCGCCGCGGATTTGCGCCTTTCCGCCGAAGAAGTTTTCGCCGTTTTGTTGCACGACACCGGCAAAGCCGAAACGCCCGCGCCGATTTTGCCGAGCCACCACGGACACGAAGCGCGAAGCGCGGAATTGGCGCGGCGTTTGTGCGCGCGCCTCAAAACGCCGCGGCGGTTTGCGGAGTTGGCGGTTCTTTCCGCCGCCGAACACGGCAACGCGCATAACGCCCTCGCCGCCCGCGCGTCCACGGTCGTGGATTTATCGGCGCGGCTGGACGCGTTTCGCCGTCCGTCCCGCGCCGAATCTTTCTTGCGCGTTTGCGAAGCCGATTACGCCTATTGGCCCGCGCGGCGCGGGACGGAATATCCGCAAGGCGCGTTTTTGCGCGAAGTATGGAGCGCGCTGGCAAAAATAGACGGCGGCGAAATCGCGCGCGCGGCGGAAGAAAAACGGGGCAAAAAAGAAGCGGAATACATCGCCGACCAAATCCGCCAAGCGCGAATTAAAACCGCGCGCGAAACGCGCAAAAACCCAAAACACGAAGCCGCGCACCAAAAAATGAAAACCGCCAAACCGGAGGGAAAAGCCGATTAAAAACCCGAATATTATGATATACTGACAAAACATGCTTTTTCGTCTTGGAGAGTTGTTTTGCGGTCCCGGAGGGCTTGGGCTTGGCGCAAAAATGGCGGCGGTTTCCGGCGCGGGCATATCCCATGTTTGGGCGACCGACTCCGACCGCGATTCGTGCCGGACATACGAAAATAATCTCAATCCCCAAAAAACTATATGCGAGGATATTCGCGGGTTGGATTTTGGCAAATTGAAAAGTATAGGCGATGTTGACGCCTTGTCGTTTGGATTTCCCTGCAATGATTTCAGCGTTGTAGGCAAAAAAAACGGAGTTGCGGGCGGTTTTGGCGCGCTTTATACATACTGCGTTGAAGCAGTGGCGTATTTTCGCCCCAAGTGGTTTTTCGCCGAAAATGTCGGCGGTATTAGAAGCGCGGACGAAGGCAATACTTTGGAAGCGATATTAAAAGCATTTATGGAATGCGGCTATAAAACATATCCGCATCTTTATAGTTTTGACAACTACGGCGTTCCGCAACGCCGGAAAAGGGTTATTATTGTCGGTATTCGCGACGACTTTCCGATGGATTTTAATATTCCTTCTCCCGCGCCGTTTAAGAATACGGATATTTCCGCGAAGCATGCTTTGCGGAAAATTTCCAATTCCGCGTTTAATAACGAGTTAACCGCCCAATCAAAAACCGTAATAGAAAGGTTGGAGCATATTAAGCCGGGGCAAAATGCTTTTACCGCAGATTTGCCGGAAAATTTGCGCCTAAACATCAACGGCGCGAAAATCAGTTTAATATACCGCCGATTGCATCCCGACAAGCCCGCCTACACTATCACAGGTAGCGGCGGCGGCGGCACTCATGTTTATCATTGGGACGAGCCGCGGGCATTAACTAACCGCGAGCGGGCGCGGTTGCAATCATTCCCCGATAATTTTATTTTTTGCGGACACAAAGAAAGCGTCCGCAAGCAAGTCGGCATGGCTGTTCCTCCGCGGGGGGCGCGGGTTATTTTTGAGTCCATTCTGAAATCGTTTATCGGAAAAAAATACGCCTCTGTATCCGCAAACATGCAAATCCCGGCGTTGCCCGTTGCCGAAAACTTTTAACGGGAATGCTGACCGATAAATTCTATCAAGATGTTTTGTTAGCGCCCGTAAAACGCGGCGCTACTCTCTATATTGTTTCTGGCTACGCCACGGCTGCTATGGCGGCAAGGCATATGCAAGATATTCACAAACGCCGTGAAATATCGGATGTTAAAATCTGTCTCATAATTGGCATGACCGCCAAAGACGGAATCTCGGAAACGAACCATAGAGGAATATGCTCTCTGGTTAAAAAGCCGGCGCATAAACACCAATTTGAGTGCCGCTATATTCCGGAAGACCAGAAGCCCGTGCATGCGAAAACATACGCATGGTTTGACGGCGGCAATCCAATATGCGGTTTTGTCGGTTCGGCAAATTACACGCAATCCGGTTTTTTTTCGGGGCAACGGGAAGCAGTGGAAAAATCCAGCCCGCGTGAAATTTTGCAATACTACAAGAAGATGGAGAAAATTTCCCGTCCATGCTCCCATGCGGATGTGCAGGGGTTAATAAAAGAAGATGAAGATGCAAAATATCTGCGCGAAGATTCCAACGGCGGCGACTCCGGCTCTGGCAATATGAAATCAATTATATCTTCTCTTTTAGATAAGAGCGGGAATCTTCCGAAGCGCTCCGGACTTAACTGGGGCCAACGTCCCGAGGCAAGGAGAGAGCCAAACCAAGCTTATATTCGGTTGCCTGTGGTAATCAGCAGGACGGGATTCTTTCCGGCACGCGGGCAACATTTCACGTTGCATACTGACGACGGGCAGGTAATGTTGTGCAATATTCGCCAAGATGATGGGAAAGCGATTCACTCCACGCAAAGTAACAGTATTATCGGAACATATTTCCGGCATCGGCTGGGAGTTCCGTTGGGCGAATTAGTTTTAAAAGAGCATTTGCTTAACTACGGGCGCACCGATATTACTTTTTACAAAATAGACGATGAGAATTATTTTATGGATTTTTCGGTTGACAATCCGTAAATAAAATATTTTGCGCGGGATTTTGCCGCGCTTACCGCGGCGCGCCTTTTGCTTTTGCGTTTTGTTTTTGCTGTTCGCGGTTTTCTTCCGCATTTTCCGCATGCAATTCCGACAGCCAGTCGCCGGTGTTGTCGCGGATTAACGCGCATAAAAAATCTATGTGCGCGGGGGAATCGTTTAATGCCGGGATATAACCGAATTTTTCGCCTCCCGCTTGCATGAAATATTCGCGGTTTTCTTCGGCGATTTCTTCCAAAGTTTCCAAACAATCGGACGAAAAACCCGGGCATACTACTTGCACATGGCGCGCGCCTTGTTGCGGCAAGGCGCGGAGCGTTGCGTCCGTGTATGGTTTTAACCATTCGCCGCGGCCGAAAAGCGATTGAAACGCCGCCGTCCATTCGCCGTCTTGCAAGCCGAGTTTTTGCGCCGCCAAGCGCGCCGTTTTTTGGCATAAACAATAATACGGGTCGCCGTCTTGCAGCATTTTTTGCGGCGTGCCGTGAAAAGAAAACACGAGCATGTCCGGGCGTCCATGTATTTTTTGGTGCGCCAAAACGGAATCCGCCAGCGCCGCAATAAAACGCGGGTCGGCGCAATAGGACGCGGTAAAACGGGTGTGGGGGACGGCGCGCCAGTTGGATAATTCGCGCATCGCGTCCGCAAATACCGAGCCGCTTGTGCTGTTTGCGTATTGCGGATACAGCGGCAAAATTAAAATGCGGCGGCAGTTTTGCGCGCGCAATTTTCTTAATGCGTTTGGAATGGACGGCGCGCCGTAACTCATGCCGAGTTCTATTTTGACCGGCAAACCGGCGAAAGCGGCGGCGATTTTTTCTTGCTGTTTGCGGCAATTAACCAGCAACGGCGAACCCTCTTCCGTCCAAATTTTTCGGTAAGCCGCGGCGCTTTTTGGCGCGCGAAACGGCAACACTACCGAAAATAAAACCGGCAGCCATTTCCAGCGGGGCGATTCTATAACGCGCGGGTCGCTCAAAAATTGCCGCAGGTATTTTCGCAACGCTTGCGCTGTCGGCGCTTCCGGCGTTCCCAAGTTTGCCAGCAGGACGCCGGTATTTTCCGCCGCGCCGTGCCGGTATTCGCTTTCGCCCAAAAACCGCGCCATCGGTTATTCGCCGCCGAAAAACGGGGGCGGGCGGCTTTGCAGCCACTTGCGCGCCAGCGGCATCGTTAGCGGTTTTTGGCGGGCGAGTAAAAAATTATCCAAATCGGCGAGGGCGGCGATTAAACTCGTCATATCGCGCGGCAGGCGGGCGAGAAACATGCCGCTGACGGATTCCGGCAAGGCAAAACCGCGGCGGCGGGCGTATTTTTCCAATGCGCGCCGTTTTTCCGCTTCGGTGATTTCGCGCAGTTGAAAAACCAATCCGGCGGAAAGGCGGGCGGCGATTTCTTCGCCGATTCCGGTTTGCACGGGGGGCGCGCCGCCCGCCGCCAAAATGGCGTAACGGGGGTCGTCCGGTTTTAATTTATTTTGCCAATCAAAAAAAAACAACCGCGCCTCGCCCGCCATGTCGCCGATGTCGTCCGCCGCCAACAATCCCGGCATCGGGGGCGGAATCTCCTCGCCGCCGCCCGCATAAAACGCCGCCCGTTTTTCCCGCCGCATGTTTGCCGCCGCCGTGCGCAGCAAGTGCGTTTTGCCGCATCCGCGCCTGCCCCAGACATACACCGAAGACGCGCCGGCATCGCCGCCGAGCATGCGCCGCACCGCGCTTACCGCCTGGTAATTTTCGCCTTCCAGCAAATCTTCAAACTCCGGCGGCGGCGGCGCAAACGGGAGCGTTGCGGGGCTACGGCGTCCGTCCATAAAACGCGCTGTTAATATAGCGGCGGCGCAAATGGCGGAATAATACCAGCGCCGCCGCCGACAATGGCAGCGCCGCCAAAACGCCGACAAATCCCAGCAAACTCCCCAGCGCAAGCAATGCAAACAGCACCATCACCGGATGCAACCCGATGCGCTCGCCGACCAGCCACGGCGTAATGAGCATGCTTTCCAAAGTCGTCCCCGCGCCCATCAACGCCCAAATTAAAATAAAATCGGACCACGATTCAAATTGTCCGGCGGCGGCGAGAGTGGCGAGCGTTACGCCGATGATAAATCCGACATAGGGAATAAACGCCAGCGCGCCGGAAATGACGCCAATCGTCAACGCGTATTCCAGCCCGGCAAACCACAACATCGCGCTGTATAAAACGCCCATCACCGCCATCACCGCCAGCTGTCCGTGCAAAAATTCGCCCAAGACGCCGTCCAAATCGTGGACGACTTCCATCGTTTCATCGCGCCAGCGCGGGGGCAGAGAATCCGCAAGCTCCCCGGCAATCGCGTGGCGGTCGCGCAAAAAATAAAACGCGGCGAGCGGCGTGACTAATAACAGGGAGAAAAATCCGGCAACCGCCGAAATGCCCTTGCCGAAAAATCCGAAAACCGTCCCCGCCGCATCCGCCGCCTGCTCCGCTTGAATCGCTCCGGCGGCGCGCTCGGCGAGTGCGGCAAAATCCAAATGGCGCAATTGTTCCACGACAAGCGGCTTGGCTTTGCCGAGAAAATCCCCGGCGCGCGCGGCAATTTCGGGCAAAATATCCAGCAGGTTGGCGGTTTGTTGGACGATAATCGGCGCAAGCGCAAGCGGCAAGGCGAGCAACAACGCCAAAATCAACGCGACTAACAGCGCGGCGGAGGCGGCGGGGGAGACGGTGTTTTCTAATTTACCGGCGAGCGGCGACAAAATATACGCCAGCACCGCGGCTAAAATAAACGGCGCAAGCGCGCCGCCCGCCGCCTGCAACAACCAGAGCAGGAGCGCGGCGGCAACAACGAAGACGGCGATATTGGCGGGTTTCATGTTTGGCGTGGGGTAAAATGCTTAATCATACCGCAATTATGCAACGATTATGACCGAAGATTCAAACCAATACCGCCGCGCGGGGGTAAATATTGCCGCCGGCAACGATTTGGCGGCGCGAATTCAACCCGCCATGCGCGCGTCCTCGCGGCATTTGGCGGCGCAGGGCGCGGCGTTGTTGTCCGCCGCGGGCGGATTTGCCGCCGCCGTCCGCCTGCCGCCGCAAACCGCCCCGTCCCTTGTCGTTTGCACGGACGGAGTCGGCACCAAAGCCGCGCTGCTCGCCGAATACGACATGCCCGAAACCGCCGGAATTGACGCAGTCGCCATGTGCGTCAACGATTTATTATGCGCCGGAGCGCGCCCGCTGTTGTTTTTGGATTATTACGCCTGCGATTCGCTCTCGCCCGATTTTGCCGCCCGCGTGATTGCGGGCGTCGCGCGCGGATGCGAAGAAGCCGGTTGCGCCCTGGTCGGCGGCGAAACCGCGGAAATGCCCGGCGTATACGCCAAAGGCGCGTTTGACATTGCCGGTTTTGCCGCCGGAATCGCCGAAGAAGCGATGTTGTTTAAAACGCCGCCGGCGGCGGGCGATGCGCTTGTCGCCGTTGCATCGTCCGGTCCGCACAGCAACGGCTATTCGTTAATCCGCCGCATTCTCCGCCAAACGCCGCCCCCGCCCGACATGTTAACCGCGCTGCTGGCGCCCACCCGAATCTACTGCGCCGCCGTTGCCGCCCTGCGCGAATCCTGCCCGGTGCGCGGGTTGGCGCACATCACCGGCGGCGGTATCGCCGAAAACTTGCCGCGCATTTTGGCGGCGGGGACGGCGGCGCAAATTAACCTTGCGGCGCGCCCCCGCCCGCCCGTATTTTCGTGGCTGCAAAAAACGGGCGAAATCGGCGAAGACGAAATGCGGCGCGTGTTTAATTGCGGCATCGGCATGCTCGCGGCGGTTGCGCCGCAAGACGCCGATGCGGCGATTCGCGTCCTGCAACAAAACGGCGAAGACGCATGGCGGGCGGGCGAAATTATTGCCGCCGAAGATTCGCCGCGGGTAATATTTCAACCATGAACGGAATCGCCGTTTTAATTTCGGGACGGGGGAGCAATTTACAAGCGATTTTAGAATCGCCCGCCGGAGAACATGTGTCGGCGGTATTGAGCGACAATCCGGAGGCGGCGGGATTGCGCATCGCCGAAGAATACGGCAAAGACGCGTTTATTATCGCGCCGGAAGATTTCGCCTCGCCGCAGGAGTGGGAAGAAAAATTGCGCGAAGCGTTGGACGCCATCGCGCCGAAAATTATCGCGTTAGCCGGTTTTATGCGGATTTTATCCCCGGCGTTTGCGCGCGAATACGCCGGGCGCGCGGTGAATATTCATCCTTCGCTATTGCCGCAATTTCCCGGTTTGGAAACGCACGCGCGGGCGTTGGCGGCGGGCGCGCAAGAACACGGCTGCACCGCGCACTATGTCGCGGCAAAAGTAGACGGCGGCGAAATTATCGCGCGGCGCAAAATCGCGGTGCAGCCGGAAGACAACGCAAAAACGCTGGCGGCGCGCGTGTTGGCAAAAGAGCATGAAATGTATCCGCAAGTATTGCTGGAATTGTTAAACAAATGAACGCGCGCGTTTGGCGGCGCGCCGCATTGGCCGCGTTTTTTTTGCTCGCCCCGTTTGCGCGGGGCGAACCGGCGGCGCTGACTTTGTATTTTGATTTTCATTACAACGGCATCAAGGCGGCGGAAGTGCGGGATACTTTTTCCGCGCAAAACGGCGAATACGAAATCTCCAGCCACGCCAAAGCAACCGGTTTGGCAAAATTATTTTACGGCGATGTTATCCGCAACAGCGCCGGAAAAACGGACGCCAAAGCGGGGCTGCTGACCGAAAGATACGAAACAAAACGCGGACGCCGCCCGCTGCAAAAATCGTATTTTGACCGCGCCGCCAACAAACTGCATTTGCAAAAAGGCGCGGAAAAACGGACGGAAGACGCGCCCGAAGAAATCGTTTTGGATTATTTGACCGCGCTTTACCGCCCGTATTTTTCGCAAAAAACTACGCCGGGCAAAACGGCGGTGACGGACGGCTGGCGCTTAAGAATATACGAATACAAAACGGGCAAGGCGGAAACCGTCCAAACGCCGCTGGGCGAAATCGCCGCCGTTTCGCTCGTCCGCGAAAGCCCGCGCGGCAAAAGAATTTTTTGGTTCGCGCCGGATTTTTCGGAAAAATTAAAATACATTCCGGTCAAAGTGCGGATAGAAGAGAAGGGCCACATTTTTGAAACAACCCTGTCGGGAATCGGCGCGCCCGGCGTAAAATAACCGCATGGCGCGCAACGGACAAAACGGTTTTTGCGGCGCGGAATCTTCCGCCGTTTGCATGCGCTGCATGACCCGCGCGCGCCTTCGCCGGAATTTGAAACCGAAAAAACGCGGCGCGGCGGGCGGCTGTCCGCCGCCAACTTTAACGATATTAAAAAAATATACGGTTATTGTTGCGCGACTTGTGGCGCGGCGGAAAACAAACCAAATCCGCGTTATGGAAAAGAATTAGTTAAACTTCAACAAGGACACATGGACCCGGACGGTCCGTCCGATGATTTAAATAATATTATTCCGCAGTGCCAGTTTTGCAACCGCGCATACCGGCGCGATTTTGTGTTTGACGACAAAGGACGGGTTGAAGCGGTCGCCGATGTGAGACCAGTGCGGCGGGCAAATCAGCATGTCCAAAAAAAGATATGGGAATATCTGCGCGGGTTGTTTAAATAAACCGCACTTAATTAATTTGTTGCGCGGTTTTTATAATTATCCGGAATGCGTTTTACCGCAATGCGGCGGCGCGGTTTAATATGTTTGCGGCGGCGCGGGGGAGGGCGTTTAATTCCATGCCGATTTCGCCCGCGGCGCGCGCGGTTTCGTCCGCCGCCGCGCCGTGCAGCCAAACGCCCGCGCGGGCGGCAAAAACCGCGTCTCCGGTTTGCGCCAGCAATGCGGCGATAATGCCCGTCAATACATCGCCCGCCCCGGCTTGCGCCAGCCCGGGATTGCCCGCGGCGCAAACCGCCCATTCGTTTTCGGCGGCGATAACGCTGCCCGCGCCTTTGAGGACGGCGGCGGCGTTAAATTGTTTTGCCAGCGTTTTTGCCGCGCCGATTCGGTCTTGATTAATTTCCGCCGTTTTGCAGTTTAATAACCGCGCCGCTTCCGCCGGATGGGGCGTGATGACGGCGGGCGCGGCGCGTTTGGCAAAACGCGCCGCCAAAGTTTTGTCGGCGGCGAGAATATTCAACGCATCGGCGTCCGCTACAATCGGCGCGGAAAAACCCGCCGCCGCATGCAAAAGCCGCGCGGCGTTTTCGTCCGCGCCGAGTCCGGGACCGATGGCGATGCATTCCGCGTTGGAAAATTGCGGCAAATCTTCGCCGCGCCGCCACATTACTTCCGGGCATGCGGAATCAAACGGGGGCAGGTTGGCGGCGGCGCACAGGGCGAATACTTTTCCCGCGCCAAGCCGCGCGGCGGCGCGCGAAGCCAGCGCCAATGCGCCCGTCATGCCGTCCGTGCCGCCGGCAATTACCGCCGCGCCAAAATTGCCTTTGTGCGCGTTTTTGCCGCGCCGCAACCGCGGCAAATTTAATCCCGCGGCGGAACGGATAAGAAAACCGGACGGCGGCGGAAAATCGGAAAATCCCAAATCTTCCACAACAACTTTTCCCGCCAACGCCGCGCCCGCGCCGGTGTATAAACCCGGTTTGGCGCCAAAAAAAGTAACCGTCCGTTCCGCGGCGACGCTGGCATCGGCGGCGCAACCCGTATCGCAATGGACGCCGCTGGGCGCGTCTATGGACAGCACGCGGAAGGGGCGGGTTTGCAAAATCAATTCGGCGAAACGCCCGCCAATCGGGCGCGAAAGCCCGATGCCGAAAAGCCCGTCCAGCACGAGGGCGTAGTCGGCGGGGGGGATTTCGCGCGCGGTTTTGCCGCCGCCGTTTTGCCATTCGGCGAGGGCGCGTTTGGCGTCCGGCGGCGCGCGGTTTTCGCGCCCGGCAAAAACCGCCCGCACATCCGCGCCCGCTTCGCGCAAACGGGCGGCGGCGACCAGCGCATCGCCGCCGTTATTGCCGCCGCCGGCGAGGGCGAGGACGGGGCGGCGGAGACAGCCGCCGAGCATGGCGCGCGCATGTTTGGCGGCGGCTTCACCGGCGCGCTGCATCACGGCGAAAGAATCTTCGCGCGCAAAAGCGGCGTTTTCCATCACGCGGACGGCGGCGGAGTCGTAAAGTTTTTCCATGGTTATATTATGGCATGCCGCGGCGGGGGATTTGCCGCCGCAGTTAACGCCGTTTTTGGGGAATTAACCCAAGGCATGTTTATTTCCTTCGTTATCCAGCCAGACAACTTCAATGCCATCCTGTTTTACGGTGTCCGTTAAATGTTTGAATCCTTTGTCGCAGGAAACAATATAAAGTTTGTCAATTAATTTTTTGTTGTGAATTTCGCGGACGATTCTAACGGCTTGCGCGTAAAGGCGAAAATCAGTTGCGCTTCGTATGGCATGTTCTTCTTTGGGCGTGTGAAAGAAAGTTATGTTGCGCTTATCGCGGAAGTTATTTTTAATTCCCCATGTTTCGGCGTTTCCGTAGGCGCGGCAAACAACGGGTTTTTCGTCAATGCCGGACAACAATTCTTTGGTTGTCGCTGTGCCTACTTGGTCGGCGTCAATCAAAATCCCGCAATTTTTCTTCGCGCCGTAATGCGCGCAGAGTTTTCTCGCTTCGCGCGCAAACGCGGCAAAACGATTTTGCGAAGGGTTTCCCAGCAAACCCAAATGCTTTTTGTTTTTGCGGAAAAAACCTTCGCCGGGCATTCCTATTTCTTCGCCGACAACCAAAGCGGACGGCAAAAGCGTTTCCCCCTGCTTTTCATTAATTTCGTCCAGAATGAAGTAAAACATACGGCGCTTTTTTTCGTTCACATCATCCGGCAACAAATCCGTGTAATACAGCAAACGCCCGCTCCTTGCCGCCGAGGCGATTTCGCACTCAATCTTTTTTCTCCATTTTTGCCGCTCTTCAATATCCACGGGATTTTCCCCTTTCTTTTCGGATTATATTATTTTTGCCCGTCTTTTTTCCGCCTTTCCAAGCCGCTGCTTAAACTTTTCATTTTTGCAGCCGTTTTCGGTTAAAATGGCTTTTTTTGCGGGGTGTAGCGCAGCTTGGTAGCGCGCCTGCTTCGGGAGCAGGAGGTCGTGAGTTCGAATCTCGCCACCCCGACCATCTTTTTTTTGCGCCGTATTGCCGCGGTTTTTTGCTTACTCCGCCGCGTATTTTTTGCGGTTTTGGCGGGCGAGGGCGGTTTCCGCGTCTTCGCGCATAAATCCGCGCGTTTCCAAAAAACGCAGGGCG
>JBPCWY010000205.1:0-12393 GCA_051009035.1 Gammaproteobacteria bacterium | reverse complement strand
CTCGGTGACGACCCGCCCTTTGTCCAATTGCGCGCGCGTGGCTTCGTCCAAATCGCTGGCGAACTGCGCAAACGCCGCCAATTCGCGGTATTGCGCCAGCGCCAAACGGACGCCGCCGCCGAGTTTTTTGATGATTTTGGTTTGCGCAGCACCGCCTACGCGCGATACCGAAAGACCGGCGTTCATTGCCGGACGGACGCCCGCGTTAAACAAATCCGTCTCCAAAAATATCTGCCCGTCCGTAATGGAAATGACATTTGTCGGCACGAACGCCGTAACATCGCCCGCTTGCGTTTCAATGACGGGCAGGGCGGTGAGCGAGCCGGTTTTGCCTTTGACCGCGCCGTTGGTGTGTTTTTCCACATATTCGGGATTGACCCGCGCGGCGCGCTCCAGCAGGCGCGAATGCAAATAAAACACATCGCCCGGATACGCCTCGCGCCCCGGCGGACGGCGCAACAACAGCGAAATCTGCCGGTACGCCCACGCTTGTTTCGTCAAATCGTCGTAGATAATCAGCGCGTCTTGTCCGCGGTCGCGGAAATATTCCGCCATCGTGCAACCGGCGTAGGGCGCAATATATTGCAACGGCGCGGCGTCCGAAGCCGAAGCCGAAACGACAATCGTATGCGCCATCGCGTCATGCTCTTCCAATTTGCGCACCACCGCCGCGACCGAAGACGCTTTTTGCCCGATAGCAACATAAACGCAAATACAATCCCGCCCTTTTTGGTTAATTATCGCGTCCACCGCAATCGCCGTTTTGCCGGTTTGCCGGTCGCCGATGATTAATTCGCGTTGTCCGCGCCCGATTGGCACCATCGTGTCAATGGATTTTAATCCGGTTTGCAGCGGCTGCGATACGCCCTGCCGCCAAATCACCCCCGGCGCGATTTTTTCAATCGGCTCGCGCGCCGCCGCTTCTATTGCGCCCTTGCCGTCCAGCGGTTCGCCGAGCGGATTGACCACGCGCCCGATAAGCCCTTCGCCCACCGGCACTTCCAAAACCCGCCCCGTGCAGGAGACGCGGTCGCCTTCGGAAATATGCCCGTATTCGCCGAGAATCACCGAGCCGACCGAATCTTCTTCCAGATTGAGGGCGAGCCCGAAAGTCCCGCTTTTGCCGGCAAACGACAGCATTTCGCCCTGCTGCGCATCGGACAAGCCGTGAATGCGGACGATGCCGTCGTTGACCGACAGCACCGCGCCTTCGTTGCGCATTTCGGCGTCCATGTTAATGTTGCCGATTTTTTGCCGAATGACTTCGCTAATTTCGGCGGGCGTAAGTTGTTTCATAGTTTGTTCTCCAGTTTAAGACAACGCCGCGGACAGCCGGTCCAGCCGGCCGCGCACGCTGGCGTCTAATACATTGTCTTTCCAATACGCGCGCACTCCCCCCAAAAGCGCGGGGTTTTCCGCGTATTCGGCGCGCACTTCCCGCTCAAATTTACGGGCGAGAAATTTGTTAAATTCTTGCTGCGCTTTGCCGTCCATCGGGTGCGCCGATTCTACGCGCACCGCGGCGATATTTTGCGATTCCAGATGCATTTCGGCAAATTGGCGGGCAATATCGCCGATGCCGCCGAGCCGCCGGTTTTCCGCCGCAATGCGGAGGAAGTTTTTTTGCGCTTCGTCTTGTAATTCCAGCAACTCCGCCAGCGCCTCGGCGAGGGGCAATTCCCCGCCCGGACAAGCGCGCGCCGCCGCCCGCACCGCATCGGCGGAAGCGGCAAGCGTGGCAAACATTTCGTCCCAGGAATCAAGCGCGCCTTTTGCTTTGGCAAAATCAAAAGCGGCGGCGGCATAGGGGCGGGCGGCGCGCGCGCTCACGACGGCATGCTTTTCTTGAGGGACGCGATAATGTCTTCGTGCGCTTTGGCGTCCACTTCGCGCCCCAAAACTTGCGCCGCACCGGACAACGCCAATTCGCCGACTTTGGATTGCAATTCGCGGCACATGGCGGCGCGCTCCAATGCCAAATCGCGCCGTCCCTGTTCCAAAATGCGGTTGTTTTCGCTTTCGGATTCGCCGCGCGCCGCGTCCACAATTTCGCTTTTGCGCTTTTGGCCTTCGGCAAGCAGCGACCCGGCTTTGGCGCGGGCGTCCGCCAGCAATTCGGTTTTGCGCGCATCGGCGGCGGCGAGTTCCTGCCGCCCCTGTTCGGCGGCGGCAAGCCCGTCGGCAATTTCTTTTTGGCGCGTTTCTACGGCGTTCATCAGCGGCGGCCAGACGAATTTCATCACCACAAACACCAAAATAAGGAATGTGATGATTTCGCCGACCAGCGTGCTGAAACTTAAAAGTTTCAACCCGCCTTCCGCCGCCGCCGGAGCGGCGACCGCCGCCGCCAAAAACGCCGCCGCTGCTTTGCGTTTCATGGCCGGTTTAACCGAACAAAACGACAAGCGACAGCGCGATGGCGATAATCGGCACCGCATCGGTCAGCCCCACGGTCAGAAAAAATCTGCCCATGAGTTTGCCTTCCAATTCGGGCTGGCGCGCAATCGCTTCCAGCAGCCGCCCGGCTAAAATGCCGATGCCGATAGCCGCGCCGAGGCCGGCTAAACCCGCCCCGATAGCCGCCAGCCCCTTGCTAATCGCCGCGCCTTCCGCTTCTTGGGCGAGCGCCTGCGCCGGCAAAAACACCGCCGCGGCAAACAAAATATTTTTCAGTTTCATGGTTTTCTCCTTTATAGGTTGTTAATGTTTTTGGTGCGCCATGGCGAGATATACCACCGTCAAAACGGCGAAAATATACGCCTGCAACGGCACGACTAAAATATGGTAAATCGCCCACGGCCCGCCAAAAATCCATTGTCCGGCAAACGCCATCGCATCGCCGAAAAGGGAAGCGAAAATAAACGACATGCCGCCTCCAATCAGCAAAAAAATCACCTCGGCGGCGAATAAATTGCCGAACAAACGCATCGCCAACGACAGCGGGCGGGCGACTTCTTCTACAATCCGCAGTAAAATATTGACCGGCGCTGCGACAATTCCAAACGGCGCGGCGGCGATTTCGTGCGCAAACCCGCCCGCGCCTTTTGTTTTCACATTGTAATACAAAGTCATGGCAAAAACGACAAGCGCAACCGCCGCGGTTAAACTCAAATCCGCAGTCGGCAACAATTTAAAATGCGGCACGGAACCCGTCGCCATATACCCCCCGGCGGCGACCAAATCCACTGGCACCAAATCCATGCAATTCATCAAAAACACCCAGACAAATATTGTCAATGCCAGCGGCGCGACAATCGGCGGGGCGTCCGGAAATAATTCGCGCACTTGTTTGTCAAAAAAACCGAACATCATTTCGCAAAACACCTGCGGCTTGGACGGCGAATGCGCGGACGGATTGCCCGCCCCGCGCCGCAAAAGCCAAAGCGCGAGCAACGCCATCGCCCACGACATCACCAAAGTATCCAAATGCAGCGCCCAAGTCACCGCCCCTTCGCCGCTCTCGCCGACGGTATAGTTGGACAAATGCCCGCCGATATAATCGGTCAGATTGTCCGGCCACGGCGTCGCTCCCGCCATTACGCCCGCGCCGCCAATACGGCGACATTAAACGCCGCCGCCAAAATCGCCCCGGCGGCAAACCATCCGGCGGCAAATTGGGCGGATTCGTGCAACAGCCGCGCCGCTCCGGCGAGCAACAAAATCGTCAAAGAAAACTTTCCCGCCCACCACGAAAACGCATCCCGCCCGCGCATTTTTCGCACCAGCACGGACGACAGCAAAGCCGCCTGCGGCAACGCAACCGCCGCCGCGCCCGCCAAAAACGACAACGCCGCCGCGCCCCAAAACACCGCGTCCGCCGCCGCAACGGGAAATACGCCCCCCCAAACCGTGCCAAACTTTTCCGCAAACATTTCCGTATTATGGCATAAATTTCATTTTTTTAACCCCCGCAACCGCCCAAAACCGGATTTTTTCCCCCCGCAGTTTTCGCCGGTTTTGGGAGATTATTCCGATTCCTTGCTTGGCAAATGCCCGAAACGGCGGATTAAATTTAATTAATCCGCTTTCCGCCGCCTTTCCGCCCGCGCGGAAACGGGAATTAAAACCCGCGCGGCAAGCGGCGAAAACGCGGATTTTGCGGGATTATTCCAACCCCACCAACGCCCGCGCGTATTCGTCCGCGTTAAATAAAGCCAAATCGTCCGCCCCTTCGCCGGTGCCGACAAAGCGGACGGGGCGGGGCGTTTGCGCCGCCAGCGCGAGCAAAAAACCGCCTTTCGCCGTCCCGTCCAATTTGGACAACGCCAGCCCGGTAACGCCCGCCGCTTGCGAAAACGCTTCAATTTGGCGCAGCGTGTCGCGCCCCAAAGTCGCGTCCAGCACCAACAACAATTCATGCGGCGCGCCGGGCAACGCTTTTCCGGCGGCGCGGCGGATTTTTCCCAATTCCGCCATTAAATGTTTTTGCGCGGGCAGCCGTCCGGCGGTGTCCAAAATCACCACATCGCAACCGCGCGCTTCTCCGGCGCGGATTCCGTCAAACGCCGCCGCGCCCGGGTCTTTGGCGGTGATAAACTCCGCCGCGCCCGTTTTATCCGCCCATTCCCGCAGCTGCTCTTCGGCGGCGGCGCGGAAAGTATCGCCCGCCGCCAGCAAAATCTTTTTGCCGCGCGCGCCAAAATAGCGGCACAATTTCGCAATCGTCGTTGTTTTGCCGCCGCCGTTTATACCCATCACCATAATCACAAACGGCTTTTGCCCTTCCACCGCCAAAGACGCCTCCACCCGCGAAAGCCGCGCCGCCACAACCGCCGCCAACCGCCGCGCGGGAGAACCGCCGCCGTCCTGCTCCTGCGCCGCGCGCACCGCTTCCGCCGCCGTTTGCGCGCCCACATCCGCCATAATCAACCCGTCCCGCAACGCCGCAAACGCGGTTTCGTATTCAGCGGCAACTTCGGCGGGCATACGCTTGCGCGTTTTGCGCAACGCGGCGAAAATATTCATGCCGCGTTTTGGATGCGGTTTTTTGGGGGGCGGTTTAAGCGCTTTTCCATAAAATCGGTTTGGGTGTTTTTCCGTTTTTTCCGTTTTAATCGTTTTTCCAAAGCGCGGCGGACGGCGCGTAGCCGGTTTCGCCCCCGGCGTGCAACACTTCCAGCCAGCCGTCAGATTCCCCCAACACTTCCAAAATCACCCCCTTCCGCGCATAAAACACCGGCGCGGCGGAGGGCGAAGGCGAAACGCGCACCGCCGCCAAATCTTCGGCGACCACCGCCGCCCGCTTTTGCCGCGCGAGGGAATCCTGCACCCAGCCGATTTCGCCGCCGTGCAGCTGCGCCTTGCGCCAGCCGTCCACGCGGCTAACTTGGCGCAACGGATGTCCGGCGTCCAAAATAAAAAGTTTCGCCGCCTCCCGCGAAGGCCCGTCAAAAAGCACCGCCGGCGCGCGCAACACAAACCCCTCCGCCGCCGCCCCGCCCGCCGCATAAGCGGCAAACGCCGCCAACGCAAATAATCCCGCCCGCAAAATTTTTGTCATTGCGGAATTATAACGGGAAACGGCATGCCGCAAACGCGTCAACTTATAATCCCTTGTTTTCTTAACCACGCCAGCAAATACGCCATCGGGCGGTCGCCCTTGACGCTGTTGCATGCGCCGCAAAGCAACTGCAAATTTGTTTTCGTATCCTGCCCGCCTTTTGATTTCGGCTCTTGATGGTCCAGTGTTAAATTGCGAAACGGAAAATGACAACGGCAACCCGCACAATTTCCTTCCTGCATGCCGTAGAGAATGTGCGCATGTTCTTTTTTGTTAACCATAATCGCGCCGTTGTCCGTGCGCGCGGGAAAATTTTCGCGCGTTATTATTTTTTTCCACGCGCCTTTCGCAGAAAGCATGTCTTGCGCGTCTTGCAAACGGGCGTTAATTAAATCCGCCGCTTTATTTGATATATCAACGCCGACCCATTGGCGGTTTAATGTTTCGGCGGCGACAAGCGTAGTCGCGCAACCGCAAAACGGGTCCAGCACGACATCGCCTTCGTTGGAGGACGCTTTAATAATCCGCTCCAAAAGCGCGAGCGGTTTTTGAGTCGGGTATTGCGTATTTTCGGACGCTTTGCCTTGTATGGGTTTTACACCGCCGTCCGTCCAAATATCGGAAACCGCCGCGCCGTCCCTGTCTTTGAGATAATCTTTTAGGCGGTAACCGGACGGCGTTTTATAAATCCGCCCTTCGTCCCAAAACTTTTGCAGCGTTTCTTTTTTATACAGCCACGCCGCGGTTTTGCCTTGAAATTCAAAAGTTTTGCGGCGGGGGGATTTTTGCATCCCGCCGGCAACCAGCGAAATGGTTTGGTAAAATCCCATACCGTCGTTGTCGTTGCGGGAAAAAACTTTCTTTTGCTTTTCCGAATACTGAACGCATGCGCCGTTAAAAGTAAATTTTGCGCTTTTGGAATACGACAAAATAACATCGTGCTGATTGCCAAACGCCGCGCTTTGCGTTTTCGGTGAATTCGTTTTTTTCCAAACAATTTCGTTGCGGAAATTCTTTTTGCCAAAAACCGCGTCCATTAATAATTTTAACGAATGCGACATGGTCGGGTCGCAATGCAAATAAACGCCGCCCGTTGATTTAAGAATGCGGTGCATTTCCAAAAGGCGGCGCGCCATAAAAATTAAATACGCTTTATCGCCTTTACCGCCCGCCATTCCCGCCGCACTAATCACCGCCGCCAACGCGGGATGCCGCTCGGCAATTTGCCCGCTCCACGCCAAATCTATATCGTCCAAAGTCCATGCGTCTTTAAAAAACGCGCCCGCCGCTTGGCTTTCCGCCGGGGCGGCGTAATCGCGGTTGGAATTGAATGGCGGGTCAAGATAAATTAAATCCGCGCATTCGGAATTTAAATTGTCCAAAATATCCACATTGTCGCGGATAAACAGCGTCCGGTTTTTGACATTTAATGCCGGCACCGGTTTTAGGACGGTTTTGCCGGGACGGGCGTTTCGGCGGCTTTTTGGGCGGCGGCGAGCTTTTTTTGGTAGAGCGCGCGAAAGTTAAACGGCGGCAAAAACATGCGCGGCGCGCCCGCGCGCATCAGCAAATCGCCCGCCAGATGCCCGGCGTAGGGATATAAAATTTCGGGGGCTTGAATGTTTAGGATTTCTTCGCGCGCGCGCGCGTCCGCGTTTTGGATAAACAACACGCCGGCTTGCGAGATTTCCGCCAGCAGCTGCAAATCTTCGCCGGAAAAAAGGCGCACCGTCGTTTCCAAAAGCGCTTCGTAATAATTTTCGCGGCTTAGCGGGCGCGCGCTGTTGCGCAGCTCCAATTTGACCGTCGGCTCCCGCGAAAAAGACGGCGACACCACCGCGGACGGAATCTCCAGCGAAACATTTTTGATTAAAATATTTTCCACCCGAAAAACCGCGCGGGCGTTTGCGCCGTCCGCTTCCGCGCTTTCCGTTTCCGCGTTTTCCGTTTTTGCCGTTTTTGCCGTTTGGGATTCTTCCGCCATGTGCGTCTCCTTGATTATTTGGCGAAAACCGGCAGTTGCGCGTCCAGCCACGCCGCCATGCCGCCGCGCATCGCGCGCGCATGTTTAAATCCGGCGGCGGCGAGTTCGCGCGCGTGTTTTTTGGATTGCATGCCGTTTTGGCATACTAATACGACCGGCTTTTCGCGGTAGCGGTCAATTTCGGCGGCGCGTTTTTTGAGGTCTTCGGCGGGAATGTGGCGCGCCTGCGCGATGCGTCCGCGCGCAAAATCCGCCGCGGAGCGAATGTCGACAAAAACGCCTTTGCCGTTTTTGACCAGCAACACCGCATCGGCGTGGTCTACGGATTGCGCGCCGTCTTGAATCAATGTCCAAGCCAGCCCCGCCGCCGCAACCGCGGCAAGCGCAATCCATGGAATATTATCTAACGCAAATTCCGCCATTCCGCTATTATACCCGTTTTTCTTCCGCGCCGCCGCCGTAAATCCGCGCGCGCATCTCGCCGCCCCAGCGCAACAGCGATTGGTGGCACGACAAACACGCGGGCGTAAACAGCAAAATCAGCGCCGTGGCAAACGCCAGCCCGAAACAAATGGAAATTGCCATCGGAATTAAAAACTGCGCCTGCGTGGATTTCTCAAACATCAGCGGCAGCAGCCCGCCAATCGTCGTCAGCGAAGTCACCAAAACCGCGCGCAGGCGGCGGCACGCCGTATCTACAATTAAAGAATCCGCGTCCGCATCCGGATGCCTTGCGCGCAATTCCTGGTAGTAGCGGACCAGCACGATGGAATCGTTGACGATGATTCCCATCAGCGCAAACACGCCGAAAAACGACAAAATGGACATGTCCGCGCCCATCAGCCAATGCCCGACAATCGCGCCGATGACGCCGAGCGGCATGGTAACCATGACCACCAGCGGCTTGCTCCATGACGAAAATACCCAGGTTAAAATAATGTAGATAAAAAGCAGCGCCATGATTAATCCGGTTTTCATGTCGTTTATCGTTTGCCGCTGGTCCGCTTGTTGTCCTTCAAAAGAAAAATCAACGCCGTAGCGTCCGGCAATGTCGCGCACTTCGTTTTCGCCGAGGGATTTAATTAATCCCTGCAAATCGGCGACGACGGTAAAATCCACATCCCCGGCGACATTAATCGCCGGACGCCCGCCCACCCGCGTAATCGTGTCAAACCCGCGCCGCGGGCGCAATTGCGCCACATCTTCCAGCGCCGCAAAACCGCCGCCGGGCAGGCGCACCTGAAACGATTCCAAACTGCCGCCGCGGTCCGCGCCGGTTTGCAAAACGCGCACTTCAATTTCGTCCACCCCTTCGTAAAATGTTTGCGCTTTGTAGCCGTCCAACGCATCGCGCAACTGCGCCGCCAATTCGCCGGTGGTGAGTCCGAGCGCGCGCCCCAGCGGATTTAACTCAAACGCAATTTGCGATTTGCCGAAAGGCGTGTCGTCCCGCGCTTGGGATACGCCCGGTATGCCGCTGAACACATCGCGCACTTCCAACGCCGCGGCTTTGAGGTTGTCCAAATCTTCGCCGGTCAGGCGCACTTCCAAATCTTCGCCGGGCGGACCGCCCCTTTCGCCTTTCATGTTGAGCGTCTCCAACCCTTCCGCCGGCGGCGCAAGCCGCTCCCACGCGCGGTTCAGTTCCGAGCCGGTCGTTTGCCGCGTTTCGGGGTCGGACAATTCCACCCGGATTTGCGCGTATTCGTCCCCCGATTTTGGATTGTCCCGCGACCCGCCGGAACCGTAAAGAACGGAAATGTGGCGCACTAATTTTTCGCCGGGAAACTCGTCTTCGGCTTCCCGCAGGGCGGCGATAATTTTACCGGCGTAGCCGCGCACCGCTTGCTGCGGCGTGCCGGAAATAAAAGTAATATTCGCGCGCAGCGTGCTTAATTCCGCGGCGGGAAAAAAGCGGTATTTCACCAGCCCCCCGGCAAACAGCGCAACCGAAAAAATCACCATCCCCAAACATGCGGCAATCGTTGCGGCGCGGTATTTCACCGCCGCCGCCGCCAGCGGGCGGAAAATGTTTTGTTGAAAATAAGCGAAGCCGTCGTCCAAAGCGCGCCGGATGCGCCCGGTTTTTTGACCGCGCAAACCGCGGAAAGAATGGTATAAATGCCCGGGCAAAATGCAAAAACATTCAAACACCGCCGCCAATAAAATGCAAACGATGACAAACGGAATATCGTAAATAATGCTGCCGATAATGCCGCCGATGACGAACAGCGGCAAAAAAGAGGCAATCGTCGTCAGCGTGGAAGCCGCCACCGGCACCGCCATCGCCATAGACCCGTCAACGGCGGCGGCGAGCGGGTTGGAGCGGTTTTGTTCAAATTCATACATCGCGTTTTCGCCGACGACGATGGAATCGTCTACGATGATTCCGGTCGCCATAATCAGCGCAAACATGCTAATCATATTAATGCTGCCGCCGGACAATTTCATAATAAACAAAGTGCCTAAAAATACCGCGGGGATTCCCGCCGCCACCCAAAACGCCGTGCGCCCGTTCAAAAATACGAATAACACGAGCAACACTAAAATCAATCCCTGCCAGCCGTTTCTTAATAATAAATTTAATCTGGATTGGACGAGTTGCCAGCGTTCGTCATGCGCGACAAGCTGCACGCCGGGGGGGATTTCGGCGCGCTTTTGTTCAAGCCATTCGTGTATCCGCTCCGCCGATTTTAAAGTATTGTCCTGCGCGCGGCGGCGCAAATGCAATTCCACCGCGGCGCGCCCGCCAAACTCCTGCGTTTTTTGTTTGTCCGCCGTCGTGCGGAAAATATCCGCGACATCGCCGAGGCGCAATACCGCCCCGCCGCCCGCCTGCACCGGCAATTCGCCCAAGCCGAATAAGTTTTCGCTTTTGGCGAGCGCCCGCAGTTGTTTTTGCCCCGCGCCAAGCTGCACGTCGCCCGCCGAATCATCCCGGTTTTGCGCCGCAACCGCCGCGCCCAAATCGCGCACCGTCGCGTTTAATTCCAATAACCGGCGGCGGTCGGCGCGGATTTGGATTTCTTCTTTCGGCAATCCTTCCACATCCACTTTTGCCACGCCCAGCGCGGTTAATTCGCTTTCAAAACGGCGCGCCAAACGGCGCAATTCTTGCATGGAATCGCCGACAATGGCGATGCGCATGAGCTCGTCGTAGGCGATAATTTTTTGCACTTCCGGCGTTTCCGCATCCGCCGGCAACGCCCCCGCCGCTTGGTCTACATACTGCTTGACTTCGTCCACCGCTTCGTCAATATCGGCTTTTTCGGGAAATTCCAAATAAATTAAACCGGCGCCGTCCCGCGATACGGAAGTCATTTTTTTCACATTGGCGACATTGCGCAGTTCGTTTTCCAGCGGCATCACCAGCGATTTTTCCACATCCTCCGCCGCCGCCCCGCCCCACGATGTGACCACCGTAACCGTCTGCACATCAAAGCGCGGAAAAAAACGGATATTGATATTAAAGACCGCCCACAAACCGAGGATAATCATAATAATCATCAGCATGTCCGGCGCAACGCGGTGGCGCGCCAGCATCCCCAGCATCCCCGCCCCGGCGGGATTCATTGCGCCCCGCCCAAAATACGCACTTTCGCCCCTTCGGCTAAACCGGGCAGCTGCGTTGCGACAATATTGTCGCCTTCCGCCACGCCCGGGCAACGCACCAACGCGCGCGCCGCGCCGTTTTGGCGCGAGACGCCGAGGCGCTCGCATTCCGCGCCCTGCACGCGCCCGTCTTCGCCGATGAGGTAAATCCGCGATTCGGCGTAGAGCGCGTCAAACGGCAATTCCAGCGCGCCTTTGGCGGGGGGGAGTTCCAGTTGAAATTCGTAAGTCGCGCCCAAAATCCAGCCGCCCGGCGGCAGGGCAAAAAACGCTTCCACGCTGCCTTGTCCGGCTTCCGTGCGCGGGGAAATATTCGCCACCGGCAATTCCAATGTTGCGCCTTCGGAAAACAACACCGCGCGCGCCGCCGCGCCGTGCAACGCCGCAATATAACGGTTCGGCACCAGCGCGCGCAGGCGGAGAGTATCCGGATTAAAAATTTCAATCACCGCCGCGCCGCGCGCCGGAATGCCCCCGACCGACGCATGCACTTTGGCGACTTTTCCGGCAAACGGCGCGCGCATCTCGCCCCGCTCCGCCAGCAACCGCGCCTGTTGCAGCGCAACTTCCGCCGCCGCAAGCTGCTGTTGCATGCGGCGTTCTTCCAGCGGATAATTATCCACTTGGTTTTGCAGCGCGATAAATTCCTGCCGCCGCTGGTTGACGGTTTGTTCCGCGTTGTCAATTTGCACTTGCGCGACCAAATTTTTTGCCTGCAAAGTAATATTGCGGGCGTATTCGCGGCGCGCGAGGTCCAGCAAATTTTTCATTTGCGAAAGCCGTTGAATATCGGCTTCGCGGTTGTTGGCGAGCGCAGCGATTTGCAGTTTTGCCGTTTCTACGCCGGTCTCGCGCGATTGGATATCCAGCCGTTGTTCGCGCAAATCCAAACGCGCCAGCCGCCGTTTTTGGGGGAATGATTCGCCTTCGCGCGCCGCAATTTCCAACACTTCCGCTTCCACCGGCGCGGCGAGGACGGCATAATCGCGCGCTTGCACTTCGCCGGTCAGGAGGACGGAAGGGCGCGCGTCCGCCGCCCGCGCCTGCGCCGCGCGCACCGCAAAAATATTTTCGCGCGCTTCGGCTTTTTGGGGCGGCGGTTTGTTTTGCACAATTAGCGCGGCGACTGCGGCGAAAAACGCTAAAAACGCCGCCGCCAAACCAAAGGAAAACAAACGCGTTTTCCACGCCGCCCATTGGGTGGTAGGATTCGGTTGCATAAAACAGGGTATTTTACCCGATACGCGCGCGTTTTTTGCAGACAACGCCGCGCAAAATCGTGTATCATTTTGTATCG
>JBPCWY010000204.1:0-3454 GCA_051009035.1 Gammaproteobacteria bacterium | reverse complement strand
ACGTGGTGAATTATCACAAGATATAAGACCACGCGAGATTGCGAGTTTACTTATTGATGGCTTTGAAGGGGCTGCTTTGAGAATGAAGTTAGTGAGGAATGATGCCCCGTTAAAGGCCTTTATGCGCTTATATTTTGATCGAATATTAATTCCTTAAATTTTTTTGTAATAAATACTAGACAGACCGGTCTACTATAATATCCAAGTATATTTCTATTATTTGGAGATGATGATGAAGATCTTAAAACCTAGTAACTACTTTTTATAAAGGAAACCGAAAATGAAAGCAAAAGCATTAATCTTAATCGTACTCTTCGCAGCCACGAACCTTGCCTTAGCAAACGGTGCAGGCGGTGGTGTTGGCTTTGTCGACGAAAGTGAAATTAGCCAATACAGTCCATTGGCCAAGTTCTACAACGGCCAGCCAAGATTGGCGCAGCAAAAAGCGAAGCGCCAGCATGGTGCCGTTACACGTGATCGCGACAGAGTCTTAGCTGATACTGACTTTGAATATAATGACTATGATGATCTCGGGGACTTAAGTTAAAACACTTTTATGACGACCAAGTTTAAGAGTGTTAATTGGCAATGCTAGAACTCATGGATGATCGATGAACACGGACGTTCACTAGTTAAAATTACACAAGGATGTACGTTATGGAGGAAGTTGAATAAGGATGTTCATCAAGGATGAAACTAAACAGGATGTTTACAATCAACAACTGGCTGTATCAATATGAATGATATTATAAAACTGAAACTGAGCTCTGCTGTTGTAATTGGCGTCGTATTAAGTGCTTTTGCGCACGCTAGTTTGGCAGCAGACTCATCTATACAAGCTATCCCAGCGATATATGAGACTGGTAGTACCAGCCATTACCAAGATAGCGTCCCGGATCGAATTAAAGTGTCTAGTAGAAGGAACTACAGATATCACAGCAGACCTTATCGATATCGTTATTACCGTCCTCGTTATCGAAGTTATGGTCATCGAAACTATGGCCATCGGTACAAACACCCTCATTACTATGGCAAGCGCCATTACAACCACGGTTTTCGATACGGACATCGTTTCGGACACTAGAATTAAAAATGACATTTACTTTTTATAGGTTAATCAATAAAGGAGAATGATGATGAAATACATAGCACTTTCGATCCTGATTTTTACGATTACAGCAGGCTGTGCAAGTTTGCCTGGATCTAATCAAACTCAAGGTACCGTTGCGGGTGGTGTTGTCGGTGCAGTTCTGGGTTCTACCATCGGCGATGGACGAGGACAGGTGATAGCTGCTGCTGCAGGGGCACTCGGTGGAGCTTTGATTGGTTCACACATCGGGAAAGGTTTAGATGAACGCGATCAACTGGCGATGCACAAGGCCACATTGAATGCCTTGGAGCACTCAAAATCTAACTCTGCTGTCAGCTGGTCTAATCCTGATTCAGGGAATACAGGTAGTGTCACACCAACAAATGCTTATCAAATGGCCGATGGTAATTATTGTCGAGAGTATACGTCTATGGTTGAAGTAAGTGGTGAGTCAGAAACTGCATATGGTTCTGCGTGTCGTCAACCCGATGGCAATTGGATGATTGCTAGCTAATACAGGAGAGAGAAATGAATGAGTCGATACGAGAACAACGCGCCTTCATTATCGAAGCGATTTCTGGCATCGACTTGGCATACGTGGACCTGATGAATTAGTAAGTTTAAGGTAGCTTTATAAGCTTGTTCCAAAATATCTGTACTAATTTCTAGGTCTCTTACTTAACATACATCCAAATGAGGAAATTATTATGAAAATTAGTCTTACACTATTAACAATTATGGCAATTCTTATACCAGCTGTATCATCAGGATTCGGTGGTAGAAGTTATCAAGATGGTTTATTTTTCGGTGTCGATCTCGATCGAAACGAACGTATTGATCTAGACGAGGCTAAGAACGCTTATAATTTAGCAGAGGATGAAATCTTTGCGCGTTTTGATAAAAATGGCAATGGTTCAATCAATCAATTCGAGTTCTATGAGTTTATTCAACAAGCGCCTTGGACCGATAGATTTGTTCATCCTCGTGATAAGGGATAACTAACTCAGCTATACCATAGCCACAACATGACGAAAATAGCTTTGTACTACAATCCAAATTGCTCCAATTGTGTGCATCAGGCGAGTCGTATGGCTCAAATGGATTGGTTTGGCTAGTCGAACTATTAACAGAGGTTTCGCCGTTGGGAGAAGTTCCTATCGGCGAGATCGTCGTGGTTGAGAAACAGAGTAATAAAATCTTTACAGGTATCTACGCTACTCGCAAAGTGTGCTTACAAGTATCCGTGTTTTTTCTGTACGGACTTGTACTCCTCCTTTAACCATTTCGAAAAATGGCAGAAAAAACAGCAGGAGTGTAAGGGGGCGCCTGTGAAATATGAAAAGCCATCTAGGCTCTAAATTGTTTGTGAGATGCTCTTTTGAAGAATTGTCAACGGTATGGATAACCCCGATTATCTGATCGTGAGACTGAGAGAGGGCATAGATTGTCAACAAACCCACTTTCTAGAGAAATAATTATGTAAGGTTTGGACGTTTAATACGACTAATCCACTGAGGATAGCCATATTGCCCCTTGGGAAACAAAGCGCTACGATGAGGTTATCGAGTCTTTTGGGGCAAAAAATGACAGACCGTACTGATCCATCTGCGTGGCTCGATGAGCATGGTGATGCACTATTTAAGTACGCCTTCATGCGGGTACGAAATGAGGCGACGGCTGAGGATCTAGTACAGGACACTTTACTTGCCGCCATACAGGCCATAAAAACCTATCAAGGTCAATCCTCGGAGCGAACATGGTTAATCGGCATTCTTAAGCATAAAACCATAGACTATTTTCGAAAAGCCGCACGCGAGATTAAATTTGAAGACGATGCGCAAATAAATGAGCTTGTAGACGCAAATGTTTATGACGAGAGAGGTCAATTGAATATTGAAATAAAAAATTGGGCTCAGCCTGAGAAAGCATTAGAGCAAGACGAGTTTTGGCACACAATCTATAGCTGCGTGGATAATTTGCCGCAACGATTTGCAACCATCTTTTTATTACGGGAAGTCGATGGCTTCGAAACCGACGAACTTTGTAAAACCCTAGATATGTCACAAAGTAACCTATGGACCACATTGTCTAGGATTCGAAAGAAGATGCAGCAATGTTTAGACGTATCCTGGTTTGATCGGCCGGCAGCTAGTCAATAACCATGCTTAGTTGTAAAGAAGTCGCTAATCTGGCCTCCCAGTCATTAGATACAAAATTAACCATTCGTCAAAGACTGGGGATGCGACTTCATCTAATGATGTGTAAGTTTTGCTCAAACTATGAAAAGCGTTTGAAATTTCTTCACCGCACCATGGCCTCACAGGAACAAAACGAAACACTTAATCAGTGTGAAGAAAGTCTTTC
>JBPCWY010000203.1:0-3179 GCA_051009035.1 Gammaproteobacteria bacterium | reverse complement strand
CATCGTCTAGAGGCCTAGGACACCGCCCTTTCACGGCGGCAACAGGGGTTCGAATCCCCTTGGGGATGCCTTCTTTGGCAAAAGCCAAAAGGCGGCAATTTGCGCCCGCAGAATTTGCGTTTTTAAGATTTCCCCCGCCGTCGCCCTTTCGCCTGCGGAGTTTGCCGGGTTTTGTGTTTTTGTCCGCCGCCAAAAAGCCCGCCCGCCGCCGCCAAAAGTCGGGGGCGGGCGTCTTTCGCCGGAACGGAGAGTATAAAAAATCATGTCATTCCCGCGAAGGCGGGAATCCAGAACAGGGTGTTAGCCGCTCTTTTTCCGTTGGCGTTGTGTGTTTCCGCTTCGCGGAAGGACTGGATTCCCGCCTTCGCGGGAATGACATGGTCTTGTGGAAATGGTTTAGGCGGCTTGCGGTTTGCGCCAAAAGGCGGCGGGGAGGGCGTTAATTTTTTGCGGCTTGCGGTTTGCGGCGGAATGTGCGCCGAAATGACGAGGGGGTTTATCCCGCCGCCTTTTCCGCAATCAACCGCTCTACTTCTGCGGCGAATTTTTCGCCGTGGAATTTGCGGGATTTTTGCAGCGCGTCTTCTAAAAATTCTTTGCCGAATTGTTTTGCCAAAGACGATAATACTTTTGCCGTGTGTTGCGCGCCGGTTTCGCGCGGGGCGTCTCCCGTGATGTCGTAAAAATCGGGTTTGTCGTCTATGCAAATATGCAGGGCGAGTTTTATTTCGTCCGCATTTTCCAACGCGCCGACCGATACGCCCCAAGCCCCCGGCACATCCGGAGCGCGCCAAAAAAGCGAGCTGCCGCAGTCGCCGCAAAATCCGCGTTCGGTCCAATCCGAGCTTTTCCACCAGCAAAGCGTTTTGTCCGAAAGCAGTTTGACTTCCGCTATAAAAGTTGTAAACGGCATGCCGCCGCTCCAACGGCGGCATCTGCTGCAATGGCACATCCCGCAGGAAATTTCCCCGTCCGCCGCCGCCTCAAAACGGACGCCGCCGCAGAGACAATTCCCGCGGCATTTTCCGCGCGGCATTATTTAATTTTCGCCTCTTTGTAGAGGACATGTTTGCGCGCTTTCGGGTCAAACTTGCGCACTTCCATTTTGTCCGGGTGCAGCCGTTTGTTTTTGGAAGTCGTGTAGAAATGCCCGGTGCCTTCCGAAGACACCAAGCGGATTTTTTCGCGGACATTTTTTGCCATGGCGATTCTCCTTGTGGTTGAAAATTGTCAAAAAACGGGCGGGTTAAAGCCGCCCCTGCTTCCGCAGTTTGCCGACCACGGCTTCTATGCCGTTTTTGTCAATGATGCGGATGCCGTGCGCCGATACGCGCAGGGTGATGTGCCGTTTTTCGGACGGCAGCCAAAAGCGTTTTTTGTGCAAATTCGGCAAAAAAACGCGCTTGTTTTTGTTGTTGGCGTGCGAGACATTGTTGCCGCTCATCGCGCCTTTTCCGGTTATCTGGCAAACTCTGGACATGGATTTCTTGCTCCTAAAAATTCTGGGAAAGGGCATTATACCATATTTGCGGCGAAGTCAAAACGCCGTTTTTCCGCCAATCCCGCCCTCCCCGCCATGTCCGCCGGAAAGGGGCGGCGCAAAGGGAAAGGCGGGAATTTTGCCGGAATTGCGGGATATTTCCGGGGATTACACAGAAATCCGCGGATTAAACAACGACGAAAACTTGCCCGTCCGCGACTTCTACGGGATAGGTTTTGGCGCGGATTTTGGGGTCAATCAAGCTTTCGCCGGTGCGGATTTTAAACTCCCAGCCGTGCCGGGCGCAACGCAAAACCTCGTTTTCCAAGCCATATTCGTATGTGTAGCCGCGCGCCGCATCTACCGGCAAATTCGTCCCGCAAACCGTCCCTTCGCACAAATTCGCCGCTTTGTGCGGGCAAATATTCAACAAGGCAAAAAACTCCCCGCCGACATTAAAAACGCCCACCGAGCGGCTGCCGATTTGGGTAATCCGCCGCGCCCCCGGCGGCAAATCGGTAACGGCGCAAACGGCGTGTTTTTTTGCCATTACGCGGCGGCGGCGCGGCGCGCTTCCGGCTCCAAATGCGCCAAGCGGTTATAAGTGCGAATCGCGTTCATGCCGAAAACATCTTCGCGCCATTCTGCGGGCAACTTGATGCTTTCCACATCGTCCTGGTCCCAGTGCGGATAATCGGCGGCAAACATCAGCGTTTCGCGCCCGTGCATCGCCTCCAACGCCGACCACAAATGTTTAATATCCGGCGGCTGTTCCAGCGGCTGGGTGGTGAGGCGGACATGTTCGCGGAAATATTCGGACGGCGGTTTTTTGACCCACGGCGTTTCTTTGCGCAGCGCTTTCCAATCGGCGTCCATCCGCCACAGCAACGGCGGCGCCCACGCCACGCCGCATTCAATAATGACAAATTTGAGGGACGGAAATTTCTCAAAAACGCCGTTCATAATCATGCTGACGACATGCGTCTGCGCAAGCTGCGTAAACAAAGTATGCGCTTCGGAATAATAACGCGGCGAACCGCCCGCAAAAGACGAAGTATTAATCCCGCCGTTGCCGCCCAAATGCAGCGAAAACGGCAGCCCGACTTCGGCGCATGCTTCGTAAATCGGGTGGTAAAACGGGTCGCCGTAGGGCATCGTGGAACCGTGCGACGCCAATACCTGCACGAGTTTGGGATGCGCGCCCAGCCGCCGCACTTCCGCCGCCGCCAGCTGCGGGTCTTGCGGGGCGATGATAATGGAGCCGTAAAAACGCTTGTCGCGCGGCAGCCAATCGTTAATCACCCAGTCGTTATAGGCGGACGCCAGCGCCTGCGCGTAATGCCCGTTGCCCAAAGTGGAAACTTCCAGCGGCAAATCGCCGGTCAAAATAGCGATATTAATGCCGTTCGGGTCCAGATGTTTGTCGCGCATCATCTCGTAATGCTCGTCTTCGTTTTTGGGCTGGATATCGGCGCGGTTAAAATCTTCCGGATGAAACCAAGCGCGGTGTCCGTGCGGAAAAGAGCCGGGCGGCCCGGTGCGCTCGCCCCGCAGATAACAATCCTTCCACCAGCCGCTCAAATACGGCACCAGCACATCGGCGGAATTCCAGCCGTTATGGCAATCGCAATCCACAATATACATGGGACATCCCTCCAAAAAAATACGAAGATATTATACCCGCCCGCGCCGGATTTTG
>JBPCWY010000202.1:0-8386 GCA_051009035.1 Gammaproteobacteria bacterium | reverse complement strand
CAGGGGGCAATTAGGGATGCTTCCTTCCGAATCTGACCCGGTTTTCGCCATGCCATGCGGACCGACCCGCCCCGCCATTATAATACATTTCGCGCCCCGCCGCAAACCCGCCCCCGCTATTTCGCCCTGTTTGGGAGGCGAAAAAGGTTATAATTTTGGCATGGCTATTCACGAGCAAACCCTGAACGAAAAAATCGCCGAAATTTTAGACGGCATGCGGCGCGACTGGCGGGTAGACGGCGAAGAAACGGGCGTCCTGCGGGATGGCGGCGGCAAACGCCCGGACATTGTCGTTTGGCAGGAATCCCGTCCGCCGGTATTAATTGAAAACGAATTTACGCCGGGGCGCGGCGTGGAAGAAGAAGCCGCTGGGCGGATTGGCTTAAAAATGAAAGACGGCGGCGCAATAGTGCAAACCGTAATCGCCCTGCGCTCTCCGGCGAAATTGAAAATATTGGATTCGCGAAAGTTAAAAAGAGCCGCCGGAGCCGCCGAATTTGATTACGCCTTATTAACCGGCAAAAGCTCCGGCGATGTCGTGCGTTTTCCGGAATCCGGCTGGCTGTCCGGCAATTTATCCGATGTAGCGGATTTTATTTACCGCGCATCCATTCCCGCCGAGTTGCTTGATACAATGGCGACTTCCCTTTTGCACGGCGTAAACGATGCGGCGGCGAAAATACGGGAATCGGACTCCGCGGTTGGCGCAAAAATACAGGGTATTTTGCAGCAACAGGACGGCGAACAAACGCGCCGCATGGCGATGTTAATTATATTAAACGCGCTGGCTTTCCAAGAGATGTTTGCTGGCTACGCTAATATTAAAAACATTTCCGAAACGCGCGCAGACGGCGTGGACAAGCAAAAATTTTTGGACGAGTGGGAAAAAGTGCTGAAAATTAATTACTGGCCTATTTTTAATCTCGCCCGTCAAATATTAATGGTTTTGCCGGAAGTTGCGGCGCGGGAGGTAATTTACCGCTTGCATGACACCGTGGCGGAGATTATAGAATCATTTTGCTCGCACGACCTTTTCGGGCGCGTATTCCAGCGGTTAATTGCCGACCGGAAATTTTTAGCGACATTTTATACGCGCCCCGCTTCCGCGGCTTTGTTGGCGAATCTCGCCGTCCCGCAAACCGCGCCTTTTGACGGCGGCTCATGGAAAAAAGATGCGGGGAAATATATTACCGCCGATTTTGCATGCGGCACGGGCGCGTTGCTTTCCGCCGTTTACCATCGGGTTTCAGAGTTGCATGAAAAAGAAGGCGGCAATATGCGGGAAACGCATAAACAGATGATGGAAAACGCGCTTGTCGGTTGCGATGTCATGCCCGCCGCCGTGCATTTAACCGCGTCCATTCTTGCCGCGCGAAACCCTAAAAAATTATTCGGTTCAACCCGCTTGTATACGATGCCTTACGGCGAACCGAAAAAAGGCGAATTTCGCATCGGCTCTTTGGAGTTATTAGACAGGTTGGCGTTTTTGCCGGTGATTTCCACTTCCGCCGAAAAAGCGGCGGGAAAGCAAAAGGTGCGCGCGCAAACGGAAGAAGTGTTATGGACTTCGCCGCATTTGGTAATTATGAATCCGCCGTATACGCGCCCGACAAAATCCGTAAAGGGAATTGTTAATCCCGCGTTTGCGGCATTTGGCGCGAATACAAAATTACAGGAAAAATTGGGCGAAAGAAGTAAAAAATTGCGCGAAGATACATGCGCCAGCGGCAACGCCGGGCTGGCTTCGGATTTTGTCGCTTTGGCGAATAAAAGGGTTTGCCAAGACGGAGTCGTTGCTTTGGTTTTGCCGTTGAGCGCAATGGCAGGAGAAAGTTGGCAAAAAATCCGCGCAATGTGGGCGCGGGATTACGCCGAGATTTGCGTTATAAGTTTGGCGTTGCCGAGCAGTGAAGAGTGTTCGTTTTCCGCCGATACCGGTATGGCGGAAATTTTATTTATCGGCAAAAAAATTAACGGACGCAGCGGCGCGGCGCGCAAAAAACCGCGCGGCGTTTTTATTTCGCTAATCAAACGCCCCGAATCGGAAATTGAGGCGGTGGAATTTTCGCGCGCTATAAAGCGGGTGATGCACGGCAAAATCAATAAATTGGAAGATGGGCTGGAAGGCGGGTCGCCTGTTTTTGCGGGTAAAACCAAAATTGGCGAAATTATGGATGCGCCGCTTTCGCGGGCGGCGGTTGAACCTTGGAGCATTACGCGAATCCGCGATTTAACTTTGGCTCAAGTTGCCTATAATTTAGTTTGCGGACGGCTGTTGTTGCCCCGCTGGACGCGCAAACAGGCGTTAGATTTTCCCGTTTCCGAATTTGGAAAATTTGCAGGGCGCGGTTTTATCGGGCGGGATATTAATGGCGTATACCAAGGCGCTCCTCGCGGTCCGTTTGACATTGAAATGATTGCCGATAATTGGCGGGCGTCGACTTATCCGTGTTTGTGGGCGCATGACGCGCAAAGAGAAACGCGCTTGGTTGTCGTGCCCGACAGCGAAGGGCGCATTCGCCGTGGCATGGAAGAACGCGCCCGGGAAGTATGGGAAAAAGCGAGCAGAATTCATCATAATTCCGATTTCCGGTTTAACTCCCAGCCGCTGGCGGTTGCCGCAACCGAAAAACCGACTATTGGGGGAATTGCATGGCCGAATCTTATTTTTAAGAATAGCGGGCAGGAATGCGCCTACGCTTTATGGGGCAATTCTACTTTGGGATTGCTTTTGTATTGGTGGTGGGCGAACAAACAGCAGGGCGGACGGGGAAGAATCAGCCCCGCCCATCTGCCGACCATGCCCGTTTTGGATTTAACCGCGCTTTCGTCCGCGCAGTTGGCGGCGGCTCGGCGCGGTTTTAATGCGATTAAAACGAAAGAATTTTTGCCGTTTTATCGCATTAATGAAGATTCGGCGCGCGCCGAATTGGACAAAATTATTTTAATGGATGTCCTTGGTTTGCCCAAAACAACGCTGGACGGCGTTAAAACCCTGCGCGAAAAATTAAGCCGCGAGCCCTCAATACGGGGCGGCAAAGAATAACCACCGCCCCTGCCGCATTTTGCCCTGTGGCAAAATAAAAAGACGCCGGATTCCCGCCGCCCCCGCCATTTTTGCGAAAGCGGGAATCTCAACCGAGGTAGGCGGCAAAAGAGATTCCTGCCTTCGCAGGAATGACGGCGGGGAGGGCGGGTTTTAATTTTTTCGCCGTTTTCCTTTCCCGCCGCCCGCCATTCCCGCCTTTTTCCTTTTTCTCTTCCGCCGTCTAATCCCACCCGCTTCGCCCCGTCATTCCTGCGAAGGCAGGAATCTCAACCGAGCGGGCGGCAAAAGAGATTCCTGCTTTCGCAGGAATGGCGGCGGGCGGGGGTTTTTGGAAACATATTATTTTGCGGGGGGAAGGTTGCGGTGGGGGCGTTTTCGGTTAAAATTGTTGCGATGCAGCATTCCGCGTTATCCCGGTTGATGGACATGAAACAGCAGGGCGAAAAAATCGCCATGCTGACCGCTTACGATGCGGCGTTGGCGCGCCTGTTGCACGGAGCGGGGGCGGACGCTTTGCTGGTCGGCGATTCGCTTGGGATGATTATGCAGGGCGCGGCGGATACTTTGGCGGTGCGCGTTTCGGATGTCGTTTATCATGTCCGCTGCGTCCGCGCCGGTGCGCCGGATGCGGTCGTTATCGGCGATATGCCGTTTGGCTCTTTTCAATCTTCGCCCGCGCGCGCTTTTGCCAATGCGGTGAAATTGATGGCGGCGGGAGCGACGATGGTGAAAATTGAAGGCGGCGCGGCGTTTGCCGAAACCGTGGAATTTTTAACCGCGCGCGGCATTCCGGTTTGCGCCCACGCCGGGTTGATGCCGCAATGGGTGCGCGCGCAGGGCGGTTATAAAGTGCAGGGATGCGGCGAAGATGCGGCAAAAATCCGCGCCGATGCGGAAGCGATGCAAGCGGCGGGCGCGGTGTTTTTGGTGCTGGAATTGATTCCGGCGCGGCTTGCCGCCGAAATTAGCGGCGCGCTGCGCATTCCCACAATCGGCATCGGCAGCGGAAGCGGCTGCGACGGGCAAGTTTTGGTCGCGCAGGATATGCTGGGAATCGCCGCGGGCAAGAAAAAATTTGTCAAAAATTTTATGGCAGACGGCGGGAGCATTGAAGACGCGGCGCGGCGTTATGTTGCGGCGGTCAAAAGCGGCGATTTTCCCGCCCCCGAAAACGCCTTTTAATTTGCAATGCCGCCGGCAATCGTCCGCCGCGCCGCCGAATTGCGGAAAGCATTGGGAAGCGCGCGCGTTGCGCTAACGCCGACAATGGGCGCGCTGCACGAAGGGCATTTGTCTTTGGCGCGGATTGCGCGGCGTTTGGGCGAAGCGTCCGTCGTCAGCATTTATGTCAATCCGGCGCAGTTTTCGGCGGGCGAAGATTACGAATCCTACCCGCGCGATTTGGCGGAAGATTGCAAAAAACTGGACGGGCTGGCGGATTTTATTTTTGCGCCGGACGATTTATATCCCGCGCCGCAACAAGTTAAAATTTCCCTGCCGCCGCTGGCGGGCGAGTTGTGCGGCGCTTTTCGTCCGGGATTTTTTGAAGGCGTTGCGCTGGCGGTGTGCAAATTATTTAATTGCGTGCGCCCGCATGCGGCGGTTTTCGGACGCAAAGATTTGCAGCAACTTCATATCGTCCGCCTGCTTGCCGCACAGCTGTGTTTTCCGGTGGAGATTGCGGACGGGGCGGTCGTGCGGGAGGCGGACGGGCTGGCGATGAGCTCGCGCAACGCGTATCTTTCCGCCGCAGAACGCAAGCGGGCGGCGTTTTTGCCGCAAACTTTGCGCGCCGCCGCCGCCGAAATTGAATCCGGCGAAAAACCGGAAGCGGCGGCAAAACGCGCGGCGGCGGCGCTTGCCGCAAAAGGATTCGGCGTGCAATACGCCGAGGCGCGCGATGCGGCGACTTTGGGCGCGCCGGGCGGGGGCAAAATCGCGCTGCTTGCCGCGGCGGTTTTGGGAAAAACGCGGTTAATTGATAATATAGAATGCGCGCCTCCAAAGGGCGGCGAACAACGGACATGACTTACGACAACGACAATATTTTTGCCAAGATTTTGCGCGGCGAAATTCCCTGCGACAAAATTTACGAAAGCGAGTATTCGCTGGCGTTTCGCGATATCAGCCCGCAGGCAAAACTGCACGCGCTGGTCATCACCAAAGGCGCGTATATTTCTTTCGCCGATTTTAGCGCGCGCGCCGCGGCGGACGAAATCGCCGGATACATCCGCGACATAGGACATGTCGCGCGGCTGCTCGGCGCGGAAGAAACCGGCTACCGGCTGCTGTCCAACCACGGCGCGGACGCGCTGCAAGAAGTGCCGCATTTGCATGTGCATATTTGCGGCGGCGAGCGTTTGGGGAAATTAATTGTCCTTCCGCGCGGTTGATTTTTTTCCGCGCCAAAGCGCGCAACGGGCCGGCGGTTTTTTGGCGGACACTATTTTTTTGGCGCAAATTTTATCGATCGGCGGTTTTGCGCTGTGGCAGGCGGGTTATGTTTCGGACTGGGCGGGTTTTGCCGTCATCGGCGGCTCCATCGCCGGCATGCTCGGCGTTTTTGCATTTACCGCTTTTGGCGCGTTGTCGTGTTTTGGCGGCGCGGCGCAATTTTGGCGGACGCTGCACCCCGCCAATTTCGGTTTGGCGATGTTATTCGGCGCGGGTTATACCGCCATGTTTTACGGTCAATGGGCGGCGCAAGCGGCGGCGGCGGCGTGCGGATTATGCGCCGCCATGGCATGCGCGCGTTTTTTGCCAAACCGCCCGCGCGCGTGGCTGGCGTTATGTTTAATTTTATTGATGAGCCGTTATGCATTGCCGTGGCGTTATTCCGGCATTGCGGCGGCGGGACTCGCGCCGTTCATCCTCACGCTATGGTCGCGCAATTTAGGCAAATAATATTTAATGCGGCGGGATAATAAAAATTTTCGCGGCAAAAAATAATAATAATGCGCGGCGGCAAAAGTTGCGTTTTTTATACGCGGCGAGGCAAAGAGATTCCCGCCTACGCGGGAATGACGAGTATTTAATTAATTCATGCCATTCCCGCGAAAGCGGGAATCCATTTCTTTCCGCGAAGCGGAAATTTACGCCGACAAGTGCGCGGATAGTTTTTCCAGAAAGGTTAGGCATTCCGCGAGTTGCGGGATTTCTATGTATTCGTCCGGTTTGTGGGCTTGTTGTATGTCGCCGGGACCGATGACGACCGCCGCTATTCCGCCCCGTTGAAAATGCCCGGCTTCGGTGCCGAACGAAACCGCTTCGCGTTTGGCGTTGCCGGTGAGCGATTCTACCAAACGCAACGCCGGAGATTCTTCGGGGAGCAAACCGGGATAGGACGACAACTGCTTGTTGATAATATCGGCGGGATGTCCGCCGGCAAGCATTTCGGGGAGCAGCGTTTTTTGCAAATACGCGTCCGCGGCGGCGGCGAATTCTTCCAAACTGTCTTCGGGCATGCCGCGGTAATGCCATTCCATTTCGCATTGCGCGGCGAAAATATTGAGCGCCGTGCCGCCGCGAATCGTCCCCACATTAATCGTCCCGTAAGGCGGCGTAAAAGGCGAATTGGACGCCGCGCCGGACGCCGCATTTTCCGCCATTTTATTTTCCAAGCTTTGCAAATAAGAAACAAAACGCGCGGCGAACGGAATCGCGCTAATACCGGCGGCGGGCATGGAGCTGTGCGCCGCGCTGCCGTAAAATATGGTGCGAAAAGTCAGCCCCGTTTTGTGTCCGGCGACGGTTTGCATCCGGGTTGGTTCGCCGACAATCGCCGATTCGGGGCGGTTGTTGCATTCGGCGAACATTTGCAGCATGTCTTCGCTGCCGGCGCAGGCGATTTCTTCATCGCGCGAAAACGCCAAAAAGGCGGGTTTTTTGAGCGGCGCGGCGGCAAAAACCGGCGCCATCGCCAGCGCGCAGGCGAGAAATCCTTTCATGTCGCATGCGCCGCGCGCGTGCAGCCGCCCGTCTTTTTCGGTCAATTCAAACGGCGGCAAAGTCCAGTTTTGTCCGGCGACATCCACGACATCGGTATGTCCGGAAAGCGCGACTCCGCCGGGGGCGTCCGGTCCGATGCGCGCCAAAAAAGTGGTTTTATATTCGCCGCCGTCTTTTTGCGCGCCGCAGATTCCGTTTTCTTCGCGCAGCCGCCGCGCGATATGGGCGACCATCGGCTTATTGCTTTTTGCCGGTGTGGTGTCAAAAGCCGCAAGTTGTTGCAGCCATTCCACGGCGGCGGGCAAGCGGGGATGTGTCATGTGCGCGATTTCTCCAAGTTGTGCGGTTATTTCTTTCCGCCGCCATTATACCGCGCAATTTTCCAAATCGGCAAAAATTAGTTGCCGTCCCCGTGTTTTGGCATCGGGGCGGGAATGACATGAGTTTTAAATTAAATTTAACCCTCGTTAACCCTCGTCTCTACGCTCCAGCGTTGGGATGCATACCGGCGGCGTCCCGCCGCCTTTGGCGTTTGCGGCGGAATTGGCGTTTGCCGTTAGCCGCTTAAATCTGCCTTTCCGCCGTCATTCCTGCGAAAGCAGGAATCCCGTGTCGTTAATTTTTGCCGCAAGGCAAAACTGGGCGAAGGCGAAAACCCAATCACCGTAAACGACGCGGGATTCCTGCTTTCGCAGGAATGACGGGTCTGGGGGTGTTTCCCTTTCCTCGCCCCTGATTAAAATCGGGGGCGAGCGGTGCATGCCGCAAGCCGCTTAAACCATTTCCATAAAACCATGTCATTCCCGCGTAGGCGGGAATCTATTTTTTTGCCGCGCGTTTTTTATTTGAATTGGCGGCGGTAGTATAGTTTTGCTGTTGCTGTTTTTTCTTGGATGCGGCGGGTTAAGGTTAATCCTAATTCGTGTTTGGCGGCGGTTAGGAAGGCGGCGGCGGATAATTCCGCGCTTTTGGCGCGCTCGTCCGCTAACGGGGAATCTATGCCGATGCGGTAGGAATCTCCGGGATGGAACAGGCGGCGGGCGGAAAATCCGGCGGAAAATCCTTCCAGCGGCGCGTCTTCGTAAAAATCCGAACGCACTTTGCCGTAGGCGTAACCGGCGTAGAGGGCGGCGCGCGGGCTTAAGGCGCGGATGGCGTTTGCGCGGTAATACGCCGTTTCGGTTTTGCCGCCGTTTGCGCGGCGGTAGCCGGAGCGGGAGCTGACGGCGAAGTTGTCCGAGATTTTTAATTCCGCGCGGTATTCCATGCTCAGCCCGTCTTCGGCGAGGGAAAAGGAAAGGTTTTTATTTTGCGCGCCGTTTTCCCAGCCGCCGTATTCTTCGCGGAATAAAACGACGGTGTCGTCTCCGAAAGCAAGCTCGTCCACCG